>CALWWS010000129.1 GCA_944385305.1 uncultured Oscillospiraceae bacterium
GGCTCCCTGGGCCGCCACGGCTTTGTGGACGCCCAGCTGAAGGATATCCTTGAAAAGGACAAAAACTTTACAGCTGTTCTGGCCTGCGGTCCCAAGCCCATGCTGAAGAACGTGGCCAAGGTGGCGGCGGAGTACGGCGTGCCCTGCCAGGTCTCCCTGGAGGAGCGGATGGCCTGCGGCGTGGGGGCCTGCCTGGGCTGCGCCGTCCAGATGGCCGACGGCACCATGAAGCACGTCTGCAAGGACGGCCCGGTATTCGACGCCAAGGAGGTGGACTGGAATGTCTAAGGTGGATCTGTCCGTCAATCTGGCGGGCGTTAAGATGAAAAATCCGGTGGTAGTGGCCTCCGGTACCTTTGGCTTCGGTCGGGAGTACGGCCAGTTCTACAACCTGAATGAGCTGGGCGGCATTTGCTGTAAGGGTCTTACCCTTCACAGAAGAGAGGGCAATCCGCCCCCCCGGATCGCGGAGACCCCCATGGGCATCCTCAACTCCGTGGGCCTGCAGAACCCCGGCGTGGATGCCTTCATCGAGCACGAGCTGCCCGAGCTGAAACAGCACGATCTTGCCATCATCGCCAATATCTCGGGCAACACCCCTGAGGAGTACGGCATCATGTGCGAGAAGCTGTCGGAGGCGGGGGTGGACATGATCGAGGTCAATATCTCCTGCCCCAACGTGAAGGCGGGGGGACTGGCCTACGGCACCAAGCCCGAGCTGGCCGCCGAGGTTACCCGGATGGCCAAGAGCCATTCCACCGTCCCCGTGATGGTGAAGCTGTCCCCCAACGTTACCGACATCACCGAGATCGCCCGCGCGGTGGCCGACGCGGGCGCGGACGCCCTGTCCCTCATCAACACCCTGCGGGGAATGCGCATTGACCTGAACACCCGCCGTCCCATCCTCAAGATGAACACCGGCGGCCTGTCCGGCCCCGCCGTGCTGCCGGTGGCGGTGCGGATGGTGTGGGAGGTGGCCTGCGCTGTGGATCTACCCATTCTGGGCATGGGCGGCGTGGCCAAGGGGGGGGACGCGGCCCAGTTGATGCTGGCCGGCGCCTCCGCCGTGGCGGTGGGCACCGCCCTCTTTGCCGATCCCCTGGCCCCCATCCGGGTGCGGGAGGGCCTTTGTGAGATCGCCCGAAAGCGGGGCCTGTCCGCTGTGAGAGAACTGACCGGAGGGGTCAAACCCTGGTAAAATAGGAGGCCTCCCCATGCTGGAAGAACTCATCGCCCGGATCCTGCCCCCCATCATCTCCATGTGCGAGCTCATGGGCATCTTCGTGGCGGCGGTGTCCGCCCTGCGGGCCTTCTGGAACTACTGCAAGGCCTTTGTCACCCATGTGCCCACCGACGTGAAGTTCGAGCTGGCCAACGGCCTTGCCACCAGCCTGGAGTTCAAGATGGCGGCGGAGATTTTGAAGACCGTGCTGGTCCGGGACCTGAACGAGCTGGTGGTGCTGGGGGCGGTGGTCCTCCTCCGGGCCCTGCTGTCCCTGCTCATCCACTTTGAGATGCGCTCCCACAGCTGATTTGAAGAGAAAGAGTTGGAAAGCCTGATGACGACAATTTACCTCATCCGCCACGCCGAGGCGGAGGGCAACCTGTACCGCCGCATCCACGGCTGGTACGACGCCCTGATCACCCCCAACGGCTACCGCCAGATGGCCGCTTTGGAGGAGCGGTTCCGGGACATCCCCGTGGACGAGGTGTTCTCCAGCGACCTGCACCGCACCATGACCACCGCCCGGGCGGTGTACCAGCCCAAGGGCCTCCCCCTCCACACCGACCCCCGGCTGCGGGAGCTGAACTTCGGGGACTGGGAGGACCGGCCCTGGGGGGAGGTCTACCACTTCCAGGGGGAGCAGATGGCCCTGTTCAACGCCACCTCCCCCCTGTGGCGCGCCCCCGGCGGGGAGGATCTGGCCCAGGCGGGGGAGCGGCTGTACGGCGCTTTGCTGGAGCTGGGAAGGGCGCGGCCGGGGAAGACCCTGGCCGTCTTCTCCCACGGCACCGCCATCCGCCAGGCCCTGGCCAAAATCAAGGGGCTCTCCCCTGAGGACTGGCACACCATGGGCCACAGCGAGAACACCGCCGTCTCCCGCCTCACCCTGGAGGGGGACACCTTTGCCATCGACTTTGAGGGGGACGCCTCCCACCTGCCCCAGGAGCTGACCACCCTGGGCAAGCAGATGTGGTGGAAAAAGGGGGGCAAGGCCAGGGACGTAAATTTGTGGTACCGCCCCCTGGACCGGGAGAAGGAGGAGGCGCTCTACCTCCGGGCCCGGCAGGAGGCCTGGACCTCCACCCACGGCCCTGACGTCCCCTTTGACGGGGAGGGCTTCCTCCGGGACGCCCGGCTCCACCTGGACCAGTCCCCCTGGGGGGTCACCGCGGCCATGGCCGACCATGAGATCGCCGGCCTCATCCAGCTGGACACCGGGCGCTACAGCCAGGACGGGGCGGGCTACATCCCCTTCATCTACCTCATGCCCCAGCGCCGGGGCCAGGGTCTGGCGGTGCAGCTGCTGGGCCACGCCGTGTCCTTCTTCCGCCCCCTGGGCCGGGACAAACTGCGCCTGCGCTGCGCCCCCTACAACACCGTGGCCCGGCACTTTTATGAGAAGTGCGGCTTTGTGAAGATCGGCCAGGAGCAGGGCAGCCGGGTGCCCTTGGACATCATGGAGCTTTACATGGGCTATGACCGGTGAGGCCCCCTCACAGCATCAGCCCTCGAATCAGTTCTCCCCGCATGCCCAGGCCCGCTGACTCCGTAGGGGCGCACAGTGTGCGCCCGCCGTCTCTGATTTATCGCCTGCGGGCGGGACGAGGCGGTGAGAATTAGGAATTA
>CALWWS010000130.1 GCA_944385305.1 uncultured Oscillospiraceae bacterium
CGCAGAAGCTCATAATGACCTCCTGGTACTCGGCGGGCAGGCTGTCCCACTTGGCCTGGTTCATCACGACCACGAAGGGACCCTCGTACAGGGGCATATCGGTGTAGTAGTTCAGCTGCTCCTGCAGGGTGAAGTTGGTAATGCCGGCGGGCTCAAAGATACAGCCGGAGAGGTTGTTCTTCTCCAGGGCCTGGTAAATGTCGCCGGGGGTCATGTTGATCGGGCTGGCGCCCCAGGCAGTCAGGGCGGAGGTGATCATACCGGAGGGGCAGCGCAGGGAACGGCCCGCCATGTCGGCCACGGTGGTGACGGGGGAATCCTTGGTGCAGATGATGGCAGGCGGGTTGCCGTACAGGTTGAGCACCTGGAACTCCTCCCACTCAGCCTGCATCTCGGGGGTCTCCTCCCACAGATCCCACAGGGCCTTGGTGGTGGCCACGGGGGATTCAAAGCCCTCCAGCACCAGGGTAATAACGTCGGTCAGGGGGTACTGGTTGGGGAAGAAAGAGGTGTAGACCCAGCCGATGTCCACAGCGCCGGCGGAGACCATGTCCACCACGTCGGTGCCGGAGGCCAGGGTACCGCTGCCGAAAATGGTGATGTTCACGCCGCCGTTGGTGGCCTCGGAGATCTGCTTGGCCCAGTTCTCATAGAACATACCGTTGTTGCTGGTCAGGGGGTCGTGCATGGAAAAGGTCAGCTCGATGGTCTCCCCACTCGCGTTGCCGGCGTCACTGTTCCCGGCATCACTGCTGCCAGCATCGCTGCTGCCGGCATCGCTGTTGCCAGCGTCACCCGTCCCACTGCTGCAGGCCGCAAGGGCGAACGCCATAACCAGCGCCAGCAGCAATGCTAAAATCTTCTTGTTTTTCACTTTGATAGTTCACCTCCTTCTGCTTGATAAACAGGTACGCGTTTGCCAGATCCGGCCGCAGCGCGCTCATTTTTGCACCGCACACGGCTTTTTCTGAACCGCTCTATTGTAACAGCCTTTCCTCTCTTTGTCAAGAATATATCATTTTTTCAGGGAGGGCATTTTGGCTTTTGTGAAAAATACCCTGTGAAATTTAACATAACTCCCAAAATTTTCCTGGCGAAGGGCAGCGCAGGGGCGCCTCTCACCGCTCCGTCCGCCGGCGGAAAAAGGGCCCCGGGTTGTTGGCCCGGAGCCCTTGCCGTTCTTTTTATCGTATCTGCCCGTTACTCCTCGTCCTCAATCAAGCCGTAGCCGCCGTCGTTGCGGCGGTAGACCACCGAGAAGGCGCCGCCGTTGGCCTCATCCTTGAACGCAAAGAAGGTGTGCCCCACAAGATTCATCTGCAACACCGCCTCCTCGCAGGTCATGGGCTTGATGGGGAAGCGCTTGGTGCGCACGATGGTCAGCTCCTCTTCCTCCGCCTCAGGGGCAAAGGAGGAGATCTCCGTCTCGTCCACCGAACGGGAGAACGCATCCTTGCGCAGACGCTTTTCCAGACGGGCCTTGTTCTTGCGCAGCTGGCGCTCAATGGAGGAAACGGCCGCGTCGATGGAGGCGAACATATCGGAAGTGCGCTCAGAGGCGCGGAAGATCATGCTCCCGGAGCGGACGGTGACCTCCACCCGGTTCAGGTCCTTCTCCACGCCGAAGACGATGGAGGCCTCCGCGTCCGCGTTGAAATAGCGGTCCAGCTTGCCCACCTTTTTCTCCGCGTAGGCGTGCACCGACTTGGGCAGCTCGATCTTTTTATTGGTAAATGTGAACTTCATACCGCGTCAACTCCTTTTTGTTTGGGTCTTTGCCGGCGTTGTACCGACGCCGGCGGGCGTCGGACCACCCGGCACCCGGGCAGCTTAGAAATACCCTAGTACGATTGTACCACATTGCAAAAAGAATTTCACTCTTTTTCGTTGGAAGTTCACAAAAATTACAAAATTTCCATGGCGTGTCGGGTGACGTGGCAGCCCAGGTTGACCGCGCAGGGCAGTCCGGCAATATGGGTGGCGTGGGGCAGCACGCACACCGAAAGGGCGGTGGTGCTCCCCCCCAGGCCCTGGGGGCCGATGCCCAGGGCGTTGATGCGCTCCAGCAGCCGCGCCTCCATCCGGGCGTAATAGGGGTCGGCGCTGTGCTCTCCCACCGGGCGCAGCAGGGCCTGCTTGGCCAGCAGGGCGGCCACCTCGGACGTGCCCCCCAACCCCACCCCCACGATCACCGGCGGGCAGGGGTTGGAGCCGGCCTGGGACACACAGGAGACAATGAAGTCCTCGATCTCCTCCTGGGATGCTGAGGGATTGAACATCTTCAGCTTGGTCATGTTCTCGCTGCCGAAGCCCTTGGGGGCCACGGTGAGGGTGAGCCTGTCCCCCTCCACCAGCGTCAGGTGGAGGATGGCGGGGGTGTTGTCGTTGGTGTTCACCCGGCGCAGGGGGTCGGCCACCACCGACAGGCGCAGGTGCCCCTGGGTGTAGCCCCTGGCTACCCCCTCGTCCACCGCCCGGGACAAAAGTCCGCCGGTAATGTGGCACTCCTGCCCCAGCTGGGCAAAGACCACCGCCATGCCGGTATCCTGGCAGATGGGCAGCTCCCGTTCCCCGGCGAAGGTGAAGTTCTCCTCCAGATCCCCCAGGATGGCCCGCCCCACCGGGGAGCGCTCGCTCTCACGGCAGGCGCGCACGGCCTGCTTCACATCGTCGGGCAGCTGGCAGTTGGCCTGGATGCACAGCCGGGCTACGGTCTCCGCGATCTGTTCATAGGTGATCTCTCTCATCGTCTCTCCCTCACTTTACCGCTATGCCGTTGATATACACCTGTTCGGGCACGCCCCCCCGCCAGTCAAAGGGATGGGCGCGGGTGATGACCAGGTCGGCGTCCTTGCCCGCCTTCAGTG
>CALWWS010000131.1 GCA_944385305.1 uncultured Oscillospiraceae bacterium
GGATCTGCTGGGCCTCGGGGCGGACGCCCGGATAAACACCCCGGGCACTATGGGCCCTCACAACTGGAGCTGGCGGGTGCGGGGGGAGGCCTTCAACTCCCAAGTCTCCCGCCGCCTGGGGGAGATCACCCGCACTTACAGAAGATAAAAACTGCCCGCCGCGTTTCACGCGGCGGGCAGCTTTCTTTTTCTATTCCGGCGGCGCGGCCAGGGCGGCGGCGATATACTGCTGGCCGTAGAGCAGGTCGTAGACAATGCTGCGGTAGTCGGCCACCGTCTGCCCGCACCGGGCGGGGGGCTGGCCATAGGCCGTGCCGTCCGCCGCCACAAACAGCCGGGGGCGGTAGAGGGTCATCTCCTCCGTGGCCGCGCTCACCCAGTGGTAGTACAGGGGCTTGGACAGCCCCGCCCAGTCCAGCAGGGCGGCCCCCAGGCCGGTGCAGCTCACCTCCCGGGCCGGCTCCAGCTGCGCGCCGTAGTTGTTCCACACCAGAAAGTCGGTGCTGTGCATCCTCTTGAGCTCCTCCGGCTCCCACAGGGCGGTGTCCGGGGTGGAGGTGCAGCCCAGGGCGGTGTACACCGTGCTCCCGTCGGCCAGGGACATACCGGGCAGGTGATCCCCGGCGAAAACCAGGATGGTGGGCCGCTCCCGGGCGGAGAGGGCCTCCACCAGCCGGCCCAGGGCGGCGTCCGCCCGGTTCAGGCCGCAGGTGAGGGCGTCCAGGGCCTCCCGCCCCTCCCGGTTCAGGGCGGGGGCGGTGAAGGAGACCGGGCTGGGATCGTCAAACTTCCCGGCGAAGTAGGGCTGGTGGTTCTCCATGCTCATGGCGTAGAGGAACACCGGCCCCTCCGCCTGGTCCAGCCGGGCCAGGATCTCGCTGGTGAGGGTGTCGTCCGACACGTAGCCCCCCTCCATGGCCCAGGGGGTGAGGAAGTCCTCCTGGAACACCACCTGATCAAACCCCACCGCGGGGATGTTCCGGGCGCGGTTGTAGAGGGAGTCGCTGTAGGAGTGGACAAAAATCGTCTCATACCCCTGCCCGGCAAAGGCCCGGGGCAGGGTGGGCAGGCGGGCGTAGGCCCCCGCGTCGGACAGGGTGGTGATAGACTCCCCCGCCCCCAGAAAGGCGGAGGGGATGGCGGTAAAGAGCTCCATCTCCACGTTCCCCGTGCCCCCGGCGTAGGTGTTGGACAGGAAGGTACCGGTGGGAAACTCCCGGGCCAGGGCGCGGAAGTTGGGGATGGGGTCGGCGTCAAACTCCACCCCCGTCAGGCGGGTGGGGTCGAAGAAGCTCTCGGAGAGGAGGAGCACCACGTCGGGCTTCACCCCAGACTCCGCCGCCGGGGCGGCGGAGCCCTCCAGCTCCTCCAGGATCTGCTCCATGCGCTCCTGGCTGTACGCCACCGGGCGCTCCATGGCGGGGCTCACCGCCGCGCTGTACAGCCCGGCCAGCACCCCCAGCCGGTCGTTGCGGTCCTGCTGGCTCTCCTTCTGGGCCCCCTCCAGCAGAGCGTCGCACACACCGGGGGCCAGGGCGAGGGCAAGGGCCAGGGCCAGCAGCAGCCCGCCCCCCCGGCGCAGCCGCACCCAACCGGGGGTGGGCGCGGCGGGGCGGGAGCAGAAAAAGCCCGCCAGAAGGAAGAGCACGGTTCCCCCCAGAGCGCCCCAGGTGCCCGCCCCCAGGGACATGCCGGGGCGCAGGAAGCCCGCCACCTGCCCCGCCTGGCCCGCCATGGCCAGATCCCCGATGAGCAGGGGGGCGCCGTTGGCCAGCTGCTTGAGGTGGCTGACCAGGGAGAGCAGCACGCCGGGCAGCAGGGTGAGCAGCTGGGCGCACAGCAGGCTGTCGGACAACGCGCAGATCAGCCCCTCGGCCAGCAGCAGCACGCCCCAGGTCAGTCCCGCCGCCGCCGGGCGCCCTCCCATCCAGGCCAGGGCGGCGGGGAGGGACTGGAGGGTGAGCAGCTGGGAAAAGAACACCGCCGCCAGCGGGGAGAGCAGGGCCAGCGCTGTCCTCCCCCGCCGCCGGGCGGGCCGTCCCCCCGCCGGATTTCCGCTCAGCTTCTCCACGCTCACCCCTCCTCTCCTCCCGCCCCACGGGGCGTTTTTTCGCATGGGGCTATTCTATCCCCTCCCCTTTTCCCTGTCAACCGGCCCTTTCCGGCGCTGCAATTCCTTTCCGCTGCCGGAATCAATTTCTTTTCTCGCCTTTCGGGTTGTAAAGAGCACATATTTATTGTATGATATAATAACCGCAAAGCGGCTATTATACCAAGCTTCCCGGCGCAATTCGCTCCCGCCTTGCGGCGGAACCGCGAATGATGCCATATACCCCAAAGGCTTTGCCTTTGTGGTATACTATGTGTCGGCTGCGGCCGGCGGGTACCAAGAGAAAAAGGATTTGATGCATCTATGGCCCTTCGCATTGGAATTGATATCGGCTCCACCACCGTGAAGGTGGTGGTGCTGGACGAGGACAATAAACTGCTCTTCCGCTCCTATGAGCGGCACTACTCCAAGGCCCGGGAGCGGGCGGATTGAACGGAGAGAGGGCAGGCAGCCCGCCGCCTTTGGGAAAAACACACACTTGTTATTTTTCTGCATTTCCTATATAATAAGTGAGATTTAAATTCTCTCCCCTATCCCCCGCTGTACCCTGCCTTTGGGGT
>CALWWS010000132.1 GCA_944385305.1 uncultured Oscillospiraceae bacterium
GTCCCCTCGTAAAAGTGGCCTGTTTTTTGGTTAAGGAATAGGACAACCGAGGGGCCGAGGCTCAAAAAAGCCCGGAATATCAAGGAAAATCATCGCTCAGACGATTGAAATACGGCCTGAAGGCTGCCCGCCGGGCTCCTCAGTTCAGCAAGCGCTGATTCGACTGCCAGGCTTTCAAAAACGCCGCCCATTTGGGCGGCGTTTTTCTTGCGCTCCTTCGGGCCCCGCCTTTGGCGGGGCGGCGCCGTGCACCGTCCAAGCGTTTTGGGCCGCAGGCACAAAACCTTGATGCGGGGCGAATTCACTTCGCCCCAGCAGATGTAATCATCCGGGGTCCCCGCGGGGCTTCAGCCCTGCGGGGCGCGCAAGAAGTACGGCCTGAAGGCTGCCCGCGTTGCGGCACTCCCATTTGCAGGTTCTGCCAAACCCGCAAATGGGGCCGCTGCCTTGAAAGGGCCTCGCTGCATCCGCCGCAGGCGGCGCTTCGGCCCTTTCCCCAGTTCAGCGAGCGCTGATTCAACCGCCAGGCTTTCAAAAACGCCGCCCATTTGGGCGGCGTTTTTCTTGCGCTCCTTCGGGGCCCCGCCCGGTGGCTTCCCTTCCAACGCGAAATTTGTTTAGATAATTTTCATAATTTCTCTTGACAGATTCGCCTTGTTATGGTACATTATACCCAGAAAGGAAAAGGTGATTCCAATGTACTAAGCACCTTCCTGAAACCAAACCAAGCACAAAAAATCGTGTGGACAATGTGGGATTGGCACCGGGTGAGTTGTATGGCCTGTGAATACGGGTAAAAACGCAAGTCATTCGGCCATACACAAGAGGAGCAATTGGACGATCACGTGGTGTAACCTGACGCCCAAGTGAATATACACACGATGAGGAGCATGGTTTGGAATTTGTAGAAAGAGAGGTTAAATAGATGTTAGATAACAAGAATCATCGCAACTGACCTCCACCCGAAGAAAAAGGCGGGTGGAGGTCAGTTGCATTTCCGCCCGTTTCTCTGTGTACGCGCCGCAAGGCGCTTTTTTTCTGTCCTTTTTTCCCATCCGGGCCGGAAAGTGAGGAACCTGCGTCAATCTAATTGCATTTTTCCCCGGTCAGGTGTAGAATATCTTGATTACGGAATCGGAAGGAGGCTCTCTCTATGGAAGATCGGGTCAGACAGCTTCTGGAGCGGGTGCGGGACACCGCCGCCAGCGTGGGCGAGGCTGCGGGCACCACGGCGCGGTACGCGGGCAAGTGCGCCGGGCTGATGGTGGACGTGACCAAGCTGAACATGAAGATCTTTGACTTGAAGAGCGACATCAGCCGCCTGCTGGGCGAGGTGGGCCAGATGGTGTACGACACCCACCGGGGCCAGGCCCCCGACGTGAGCCCCATGGACGACCTGCTGGCCCAGCTGGACGCCAAGCACGCCGCCATTGAAGAGCTGAAGGAGCGCATTGCCACCCTGAAGAATTCCCGGCAGTGCCCCGGCTGCGGGGCCGTCTGCGGGCGGGAGGACAAATTCTGCCGCTCCTGCGGCGCACAGCTGTAAGCCCTACATTTACGCAGGCGCCGGGCGGCTGCGGCCGCCCGGCGCTCTGTACCAATCAGGAGGACAAGCTATGTACTACACCCTGGAGCACTACACCCAGAGCGCCGACGCTCTCCGCGCCCGGCTGGGCGGCTTTGCCCCGAAAATTGCCCTGATCCTGGGCTCCGGCCTGGGCTACCTGGGGGATCTGGTGGAGCAGCCCATCGCGGTGCCCTACGAGGAGATCCCCCACTTCAAGCCCTCCACCGCCCCCGGCCACAAAGGCCGTCTGGTTTTCGGCACCCTGGAGGGACAGGCTGTGGCGGTGATGCAGGGGCGGATGCACCACTACGAAGGCTACTCCTACCAGGAGGTGGCCTATGCCGTGCGGGTGCTGCGCCTGCTGGGCTGTGAGACCCTCATTGTCACCAATGCCGCCGGGTGCATTAACACCGCCTGGCGGGCGGGGGAGCTGATGCTCATCTCCGACCACATCAAGTTCTTCCTGGAGTCCCCCCTGCGGGGGGAGAACATCCCGGAATTCGGGGTGCGCTTTCCCGACTCCTCCCATCTCTACACCCCCGCCCTGCAGGAGCTGGCCCGCCGGACGGCGGAGGAGCTGGACATTCCCCTGCGGGAGGGTGTGTACATGTACTTCCCCGGCCCCCAGTATGAGACCCCGGCGGAGATCCGGGCCGCCCGGATCCTGGGCGCCGACGCGGCGGGCATGTCCACCGCCCCCGAGGACATTGTGGCCGGCCACTGCGGCATGCAGGTGCTGGGCTTCACCCTGCTGAGCAACATGGCCGCCGGCATTCTGGACCAGCCCCTCACTGAGCAGGAGGTGCTGGACGCCGCCCAGGCCTGCCGAGACAAGTTCTCCCGCCTGGTGCTGGCCTGTCTGAAGAAGCTGTAAAAGGAGTTTTCCCATGTCAATACTCATTCACAACTGCACCGCCGTGACTGTGGACGCCGCCAACACCGTCATTCCCAACGCCTTTGTGGCGGTGGAGGGCGCCCGGATCTCCTATGTGGGGGCAGACCGTCCCCAGGGCAGCTTTGACCAGGAGATCGACGGCCGGGGCGGGCTGCTGCTCCCCGGCCTGGTGAACGCCCACACCCACGTGCCCATGACCCTCATGCGGGGCTACGGGGACGGTCACGACCTGCAGGACTGGCTGAACAACTACATTTTCCCCGTGGAGGCCCGGCTGGACGGCCGGGCGGTGCGGGCGGGCACCGCCCTGGCCCTGGCGGAGATGATCGCCTCGGGCACCACCTGCATTGCGGACATGTACTACTTCTGCGATGAGATCGCCCAGGAGGTGGCGGCGGCTGGGATCAGCGCCAACCTCTCCCGCTCCATTACGGTATTCACCCCCGACTTCGACTTTGCCACCTATCCCTCCTGTGTGGAGGCCAGGGAGCTCACCGGCCGCTGGCACAACTACAACGACGGGCAGATCCGCATGGACGCCTCCATCCACGCCGAGTACACCTCCTTCGCCGCCCCCTCCCTGTGGCGGGAGCTGGCCGCCTACGCCAGGGAGGCGGGCCTGGGGATGCACATCCACATCTCGGAGACCCAGTCGGAGCACCGGGACTGCCTGGAGCGCCACGGCAAGACCCCGGTGCAGCTCATGGACGAGTACGGGGTGTGGGACGTGCGCGCCATTGCCGCCCACTGCGTGTGGACCACCCCGGAGGACTGGGCGATTATGGCCGCCAAGGGGGTGGCCGCGGTGCACAACCCGGTATCCAACCTGAAGCTGGGCAGCGACATCGCCCCCGTCCCCGCCATGCTGCGGGCGGGGGTGACGGTGGCCCTGGGCACCGACGGGGTGTCCTCCAACAACAGCCACGACATGTTTGAGGATATGAAGCTGGCCGCCATCCTCCACAACGGCGCCCAGTGCGACCCCCTGGCCCTGCTCCCCGCCGACGCCCTGCGCATGGCTACCGCCGACGGCGCCAGGGCCCTGGGCCGCAAGACCGGGCAGATTGTCCCCGGCTATCAGGCCGACCTCATTCTGGTGGACAGCTCCCACCTGAATCTCATCCCCTGCCACGACCCGGTCTCCAACCTGGTCTACGCCGCCCACGGCAGCGATGTGGCCATGAATATGGCCCGGGGCAAGGTCATATACAGGGATGGGGAGTTTTTCACCATTGACATTGAGCGGGTGAAGCGGGAGGTGGCGGATTACGCCGTGCCCCGCCTGTTTCCGGCCGAGTAAGAGGGGGATAGGGCATTGTCCAGCCAAGAAAAGCGAAATACATTTTACGGCGCCGCCGCCATTCTCACGGTGACCACCATTCTGGTGAAGATTATCGGCGCCATCTATAAAATCCCGCTGACCGCCCTGCTCACCGAGGAGGCCTTCGGCGACTTCAACGGAGCGTACAACATCTACAACTTCTTCCTCACCATCTCCACCGCCGGCCTGCCCGTGGCCCTGTCCAAGACGGTGTCCGAGTCCAACACCCTGGGCCGGTACAACCAGAAGGAGCGGGTATTCCGGGTGGCCTTCTGCGCCTTTTTGTTCATGGGCGTGTTCAGCTTCATCTGCATGTCGGTGTTCAGCCAGTTTGTGGCCACCTACGTCATCAAAAACCAGAAGGCGGTCTACTGCGTGCTGGCCCTGGCCCCGGCGGTGCTGTGCACCTGCTGCTGCTCCGCCTTCCGGGGCTACGCCCAGGGGCACCTGAACATGGTGCCCACCGGCATCTCCCAGATCATCGAGGCCCTGTGCAAACTGGTGCTGGGGCTGAGCCTGGCCCTGCTCATTCTCCACTCCGCCATTCAGCCGGACGACACCCGGGAGCGGCTCTCCGCCGCCGGGGCCCTGCTGGGGGTGTCGGTGGGCAGCGTGCTCTCCGTACTCTTCCTGTTTTTCAACCACGTGCGCACCAAGCGCCGCCTGGCCCAGCGCTCGGAGGACCGGCCGGACAGGAGCAAGACCATCCTCTCCCACCTGCTGCGCCTGGCCATCCCCATTACCCTGAGCTCCTGCACCACATCCATTGTCACCCTTATCGACACCAACCTGGTGAACAGCCAGCTGCAAAGCGTATTCTCCGCCATTCAGGACGGCCTGACCGGCATTACCAACAGCTTTCTGGACATCTTCCCCAAGTCGGTGGCCATTCTCCAGGAGAATATCGCCGCCCTGGCGGCCGACCCCCAGTCGGGCATTGTGCCCATCCTGGACTCGGCCCGCAGTCTCTACGGCACCTACAGCAAGACCATGAGCATCTACAACCTGCCCTTCAACCTGATGATCCCCCTGACGGCCTGCATCGTGCCCGCTGTCTCGGCCTGCATCGCCAAGCGGGACCGGCTGGGCTCCAAGCGCATCGCCGAGTCGGCCATGCGTATGGCCGCCCTCATCGCCCTGCCCTGCGGCGCCGGTCTGTTTGCCCTGGGCGGTCCTATTATGAACCTGCTCACTGTGGGCAACGTGGACATTGAGATTGCCGGTCCCCTGCTGTCCATTTTGGGCATCGCCTCCATCTTCGTGTGCTTCCAGCTGGTGGCCACCGCCATCCTGCAGGCCCACGGCATTGTGATGCTGCCCATCATTACCGTGGTTGTCGGCGGCGTGGTAAAGATTTTGGTCAATTACACCCTGGTGGGCAATCCCCGGGTAATGATCTTCGGCGCGCCGGTGGGTACCCTGTGCTGCTTCCTGGTGGTCTCCCTGCTCAATCTGATTATCATCAAACGCATGGTCCCCCATCCCCCGGCCTACTGCAAGGTATTTCTCAAGCCCCTCATCGCCAGTATCATCATGGGGGCCGCCGCCTGGGCCAGCCATGGCCTGTTCAGCCGCTTCCTGTCCGGCAGCTTCCTGAAGGAGTCCGTCGCCACCGCCGGAGCCATTCTGGTGGGCGTGGTAGTCTACGCCGTTTTGGTGCTGGCGCTGCGGGTTCTCTCCAGAGAGGATCTCGTGCTTATGCCTAAGGGAGAAAAAATCGCGAAAATTTTGCGTATTTCCTGACTATTTTGGAAAAATGGGTTGCAGGAGGCACTGAAATATGGTAGATTTTCAGCATAAGGATTCCTACAATGTGCGCGACCTGGAGGAGATTGTCCGCCTGCTCCGGGCGCCCGGCGGCTGCCCCTGGGACGCGGAGCAGACCCACCAGTCCATCCGCCGCAACCTCCTGGAGGAGGCCTACGAGGCGGCGGAGGCCATTGACGAGGAAAGCCCCGAGCACCTGCGGGAGGAGCTGGGGGACGTGCTGCTCCAGGTGGTGCTTCACGCCCGCATGGAACAGGAGGCCGGCCGCTTCGATCTGGACGGCGTGGCCGATGGGATCTGCAAAAAGCTCATTTTCCGCCACCCTCACGTATTTGGAGACGTCACCGTCTCGGGCACCGGGGAAGTTCTCTCCAACTGGGAGGCCCTCAAGCGGGAGGAGAAGGGACAGCAGACCCATACCGACGCGCTGGAGGCGGTAGCCCATGCTCTGCCCGCTCTGTGGCGGGCGGAGAAGGTGCAGAAAAAGGCGAAAAAGGCGGGCTTCGACTGGCCGGACATCTCTGGCGCCATGGACAAGCTGTCTGAAGAGCTCTCCGAGCTGCGCGCCGCGGTGGAGCAGGGGAGCAATGTGGAGGAGGAGCTGGGCGATCTGCTCTTCTCCGTGGTGAACGTCTCCCGCTTCCTCAAGCTGGACGCGGAGGGGGCTCTGAACGGGGCCACCGATAAATTTATCCGCCGCTTCCGCCGGGTGGAGCAGGCCGCCGCCGCCCAAAACCGCACATTGGAGGGCATGGACCTGGCCGAGCTGGACAAGCTATGGGAGGACGCCAAGAGCGACTTAAATGCGGAGACGCATTAAGTATACTAGCGGCTCTGCCGCAAACAATACAGGAGGAATTGCAACCATGAACAAAGCTGAGCTCATTAATGACGCCGCTGAGAAGGCCGGCCTGTCCAAGAAGGATACCGAAGCTGTCATCAACGCCGCCATCGACGTGATCTCCCAGTGCCTGGCCGAGGGGGACAAGGTGCAGCTGGTGGGCTTTGGCGCTTTTGAGGTGAAGTGCCGCGCCGAGCGGGTGGGCCGCAACCCCAAGAGCAAGGAGCCCATCAAGATCCCCGCCTCCAAGGTGCCCGTCTTCAAGCCCGGCAAGGCTCTGAAGGACGCGGTGGCGAAGTAAGGCGTCTTTGCATCGGATAAATTGCATGACCAAGCGGTTCCGGTGACACCCGGAACCGCTTTGCCGTTAAGAGGAGGAATTCCATGCGTCTGGACAAATGGCTCAAGGTCTCCCGGCTCATTAAGCGGCGCACGGTGGCCAATGAGGCCTGCGACAACGCCCGGGTGACCGCCAACGGGCGCAGCGTAAAGGCCAGCTACGACGTGAAGGCGGGAGATGTGCTGGAGCTGCGCTTCGGGGAGCGGGTAACCCGGGTGGAGGTGCTGGAGGTCTCCGAGCACGTGGGCAAGGCGGACGCACCCGCCATGTACCGGGAGCTGCGCTGACCCTCTGGAGGGCAACAAAAAAAGCACGCCGGACGGCGTGCTTTTTTGCTGTGCTTACTTGCGGCCCCGGCGGGAGCTGCGGCGCTCCGCCTGGCGCAGCTCGGACAGCTTGCTGTCCGAGGCGGTCATAAACTGCTTGAGGCGATCCTCAAAGGTGGTGGGCTCCGCCGGAGCGGGCTTGCCCCGGAACCCCTGGCTGCCGCCGGAGCGGCCCATGGGGCGGCCCATACCCGCCGGACGGGGGGGCGGGTCCATCGCCTTCTTGATGGAGAGGTTGATGCGGCCGTTTTCGTCAATGCCGATGACCTTTACCTTAACCTGCTGCCCTTCCGTGAGGTGATCCTTCACATCGTTTACATAGGAATAGGCAATCTCCGAGATGTGCACCAGCCCCGACTTCCCCTCCGGCAGGGCCACAAAGGCGCCAAACTTGGTGATTCCCGTAACCTTCCCTTCCACAACCGAACCAACACCGAACTCCATACTGACGAACATATCCTCCTTCAAATTTTGCGCGCTAATTGGTGAAATAGAAGACCTGCTCGCCCTGCTCCACCAGGCCCAGCTTACTGCGGGCGATGTCGGCCTGACGCTCGGGGTCGCCGCTGTTGTCCACGGCGTCCGCCAGGTCGGCGTTGACCTGAATCTGGGCGTTGACCTGGGCGCGGGCCTGCTCCAGGTCCTTCTGCGCCGTCTGGATCTGGCTGCGGAGATTGAGCAGACCGGTGGCGGTGGCAATGAGCAGGGCCAGCACCACAATCTTGGTGAGAATCGACGCCTTGTGCAGTTTCATCGGCCCCTCCACTTCCGTCGGCGCCGCCTCCCCGGCGGCGAGCCTCTTCCATTTCCCTAGGTATCAGCCTTATTTTATACCACCTGCGCCGATAATGGAAGAATTTTTTTGCCTTTTTTCCGATTTTTTTATAAAGAAGAAGGATTGCCCGAAGAGGAAGGGTGACAATTCCCCATACAAGTCCCACAAAATCCGCCGCCAGATAGCCCAGGCGGAGAATCCAGCGGCTGAGCAGGGCAAAATAGACCGCCGCTCCCGCCAGCACGCCCAGAATCATATAGACCCGCACTTCCCCGTCCCCCGCCGTCACCGCGTAGACAAACAGGGCGGCGGTGGCCGCCGTCCAGAACAGCAGATCCAGCACAGCCCCCACAGCCCGCAGGCCGATACGCACCCGGATCACCCGGAACATGTCGTACAGCACGCCCACCGCGCCGCCCAGCAGCACCGCCCCGCCGAAGAAGGCCGCCTGTCCCGCTACTGAAGGGCCCATCTCAGCGGAACAGCCGGGCAAACAGGCCGCCGCCCCGCTCCCGGCCCCCATCCTCGTAGGTCAGCGAGTCGATCTCCCCCTCTACCCGCAGATCCCCGCCGTCCAGGCTGAGCTTTTCAATGTGCAGCCCCGCCCCCCGGACCACCAGGGTGCCCCGGGCGGTATACATCACAATGGTGTTCTCGTCAAAGCTCTCCACTTCCTCCACCCCGGAGACCGAAAGCCGCTCCCGCTCCTCCAGGCTTATGTGGTGGGCCGCCTCCGGGCGCGGCCGGCTCTCCTCATACGGCATGACTACCCCGCCTTTCCCATAGCTTGATACCTTATCTATATGGGACAGGGGGGGCGAATATTACGTCCCCGCCCGGCGCAGTGCCCGGCGCAGGGGACCGGCCAGCAGCACGGTCGCCAGAATCTTCACTCCATCCCCCGGCAGGTAGATCAGCATCCCCGTGCGCACCACCGTGCCCAGAGGCACGTCCTGGCCCAGGTAGGCGTTGAGGATCAGGTAGAGATAGGGCACCCCCACGAGATAGATCACGCACTCTCCCAGCAGGCAGGCCGCCACGCACCGGATCGCCGACGGCTCCCGCCCCGCCGCCGCCCCGATGACCCAGGCCGCCGGGATCAGAGCCAGTACAAACCCAAAGCTGGGCTGGAGCACATACCCCGGCCCGCCCCCCAGGGCAAAGATTGG
>CALWWS010000133.1 GCA_944385305.1 uncultured Oscillospiraceae bacterium
CCCGCGCCCCCCCGGGGGATGAGCACGTCCAGATAGGCGGTGAGATTCATCAGCTCCACGGCGCTCTCCCGGCTGGTGTCGGTCACCAGGGCCACGCAGTCCCGGGGCAGGCCGGCCTGCTCCAGGGCGTCCCGCATGATGGCCACAAAGGCGTGGTTGGACTGGAAGGCCTCCTTGCCCCCCCGGAGGATCACCGCGTTGCCCGACTTGAGGCACAGGGCGGCGGCGTCCACCGTGACGTTGGGCCGGGCCTCGTAGATGATACCGATGACCCCCAGGGGCACCCGGCGCTTGCCGATGGTCAGCCCGTTGGGGCGGGTGGACATCTTGGTCACCTCCCCGATGGGGTCGGGCAGGGCGGCCACCTGGAGCACCCCCTCCACAATGCCGTCAATGCGGGCCTGATCCAGGCTGAGGCGGTCCAGCAGGGCGGGGCGCATGTTGGCTGCCCGGGCTGCCTCCAGGTCGGCGGCGTTGGCCTCCAGAATCTCCCGGGTGCGATCCCGCAAGGCGCGGGCAATGGCGTGCAGGGCCTCATTCTTCCGGGCGGTACCCGCCACGGCAAGTACACGGGCGGCGTTTTTGGCCGCAAGGCCCTGGGTTTCCAGCTGTGTCATAACCGTTCACTCCTTTACTGGCAGAGGGTGGATGCTGCGCGGTGCTTGGGCAAATCAGAGGGCGGCAAAGCGGGTGCCCACGTCTTTGCCCTCCACAATGTCGTAAATAGCTTCCATATTTTCCCCGTTTGTAATCACCATCTCGATGCCGGCGTCCATGGCCAGCTGGGCGGCGTTGAGCTTGGTCACCATGCCGCCGGTGCCCCGCCAGGTACCCGTTCCCCCGGCCATGGCCCGCAGCTGGGGGGTGATGGTCTCCACCCGGTGGATGAGCTTAGCGCCCGGATGGGTGCGGGGGTCGGCGTCGTAGAGCCCGTCGATGTCGGAGAGCAGAATGAGCAGATCCGCCCCGCACAGCCGGGCCACCATGGCAGACAGAGTGTCGTTGTCGCCCAGCACCTTGCACTTGCCCGTCTCTATCTCTGCGGAGGAGACGGAGTCGTTCTCGTTCACCACGGGGATGACTCCCAGCTCCAGCAGGGCCTCAAAGGTGTTGTGCAGATGTTCGGCGCGGATGGGGGAGTCCACATCCTCCCCGGTGAGCAGGATCTGAGCCACCGTGCGGTTGTACTCGGCAAAGAGCTTGTCGTAGACATGCATCATCATGCACTGACCCACGGCGGCGGCGGCCTGCTTCATGCGCAGTTCGGTAGGGCGCTCGGCCAGGCAGAGCTTTTTTGTGCCGATGCCGATGGCGCCGGAGGACACCAGGACAATTTCATAACCCATGCCCTTGAGATCGGACAGAGCGCGGGCCAGGTGCTCCATGTTATGTAGATTCAGACTGCCCGTCTCCCGGGTCAGAGTGGAGGTACCCACCTTGACTACGATCCGGCGGTACCTGCAGGGCTTATTCATCTCTCTCACGCTCCTATGTGTGAACTATCATACCATATTCTCCTGACACAATAAAGATCAAAAGGTGACGGCGGAAGACTTTTTCTGTCAGAGGGAAGAAAACTGGCCGTTTTAGTACTTTTCGACGGTTTAATAGTTGAAATTCGTACGGTTTTGGAGTACAATAGCCTGCGTTGGCGCAGCTGGAAGCCTAAGGAATGGGAAATATGATTAATATTGTACTGTTTGAGCCTGAAATACCACAAAATACCGGAAACATTGCCCGTACCTGCGCAGTGACGGGCAGCAGGCTGCACCTTATCAAGCCCCTGGGCTTCGACATCAGCGACAAGGCGGTGAAGCGGGCGGGGCTGGACTACTGGCACCTGGTGGATCTGCGGGTGTACGAAAACCTGGAGGACTTTTTTGAGAAGACCGGGGCGGAGGACATCTGGCTTGCCACCACCAAGGCGCCCCAGCCCTACACCAGGGCGGTGTTTCGGGACGGGTGCTACCTCATCTTCGGCAAGGAGACCGCCGGCCTGCCCGAGAGCCTGCGCAGCTGCTACCGTGAGCGCTGTATCCGCATTCCCATCCGGGCGGAGGCCCGGTGTCTGAATCTGTCCAACGCCGCGGCGATTCTGGCCTATGAGGCGCTGCGGCAGCTGAACTTCCCCGGCCTGTCCGGGGAGGGTGAGATGAAAGGAGCGATTTTGTGAGTTACAACAAGAAGACCGTGAAGGACGTAGATGTGAAGGGGAAAAAGGTCCTCCTCCGCTGCGATTTCAACGTGCCGCAGGATAAGCAGACCGGGGAGATCACCGATGACAAGCGCATTGTGGCCGCCCTGCCCACCATCCAGTATCTGCTCGGCCAGAACGCGGCGGTCATCGCCTGCTCTCACCTGGGTAAGCCCAAGGAGGGGCCCGATCCCAAGTTCAGCCTGGCCCCTGTGGCCAAGCGCCTGGGTGAGCTGCTGGGCCAGGAGGTGATTATGGCCGCCGACGTGGTGGGCCCCGACGCCATGGCCAAGGCCGCCGCCCTCCAGCCCGGCCAGATCATGCTGCTGGAGAACACCCGCTTTGAGAAGGGGGAGACCAAAAACGACCCCGAGCTGGCCAGAAAGATGGCCTCCATGGCCCAGGTCTACGTCTCCGACGCCTTTGGTTCCGTGCACCGCGCCCACGCCTCTACCGCCGGCGTGGCCGACTACCTGCCCGCCGTGTCCGGCTTCCTCATTGCCAAGGAGCTGGAGGTCATGGGCGGCGCTCTGGCCAACCCCAAGCGGCCCCTGGTGGCCATTCTGGGCGGGGCCAAGGTTTCCTCCAAGATCGGGGTGATCAACAACCTGCTGGATATCGCCGACACCATCATCGTGGGCGGCGGCATGGCCTACACCTTTGTGAAGGCCATGGGCGGCACCGTGGGCACCTCTCTGCTGGAGGCCGACTGGCTGGATTACTGCAAGGAGATGATGGCCAAGGCCAAGGAGAAGAACGTGCGCCTGCTGCTGCCGGTGGACACCCTGTGCGCCGCCGAGTTCTCCGCCGACGCCAAGCCCGAGCTGGTGGACACCATGCACATCCCCGACGACCGGATGGGCATGGACATCGGCCCCAAGACCATTGCCCTGTTCTCCGACGCGGTGAAGGACGCGGGTACCGTCATCTGGAACGGCCCCATGGGCGTGTTTGAGTTCCCCGCCTTTGCCGAGGGCACCCGGGCCATTGCCCGCGCTCTGGCTCAGACCGACGCCATCACCATCGTGGGCGGCGGCGACAGCGCAGCGGCGGTTGCCCAGCTGGGCTTTGCCGATCAGATGACCTACATCTCCACCGGCGGCGGCGCCTCCCTATATTTACTGGAGGGCAAAGCGCTGCCCGGCGTGGCTTGCCTGCTGGATAAGTAAGAGACTATCCGGGCCGGGCAGCTCCGGTGTTCCCGCGCCGGCCCAGCGCAAGCGGGCGGCGTGACCTGCCTGCTGGCTCAGTAGAGCGCCTGGCTTTATAAGAAAGAATCCCTGTGTCCCAACCGGACGAGGGAAGACATATATAAAAAAGGAGGGCGTTTGCCCATGAACAGAAGATACCGCAAGACCATCATCGCAGGCAACTGGAAGATGAACAAGACTCTCTCCGAGACCCGCGCCTTTGCCGATGAGCTCAAGCCCCTGCTGGGGAAGCCCAAGTGGTGCGAGGTGGTTCTGTGTGTGCCCTACGTGAACATCCCCGCTGCCGTGCGCCTGTTCAAGGAGAACCGGGTGGCCATCGGTGCGGAGAACTGCCACTTTGAGTCCCACGGCGCCTACACCGGCGAGGTTTCGGTGGAGATGCTCAAGGAGCTGGGCGTGAAATATGTCATTATCGGCCACTCCGAGCGGCGGCAGTACTACAACGAGACCGACTTCACCGTCAACAAGAAGGTGCACGCCGCCCTGGAGGGGGGCCTGTATCCCATCGTGTGCGTGGGCGAGAGCCTGGAGCAGCGGGAGCTGGGGGTCACCATGGACCTCATCTCCTACCAGGTGAAGGCCGCCCTGGCCGGCGTGCCTGCCGACAAGATGCGCCATGTGGTCATCGCTTACGAGCCCCTGTGGGCCATCGGCACCGGCAAGACTGCCACCGCCGAGCAGGCCGGCGAGGTGTGCGAGGCCATTCGCGCGGTGATCCGCAAGCTGTACGGCGCCCGGGTGGCCCGGTCGGTGACCATCCAGTACGGCGGCTCCATGAACGCCAAGAACGCCGCTGAGCTGCTGGCTCAGCCTGACGTGGACGGCGGCCTCATCGGCGGCGCGGCCCTGAAGGCGCCGGACTTTGTGGAAATTGTCAACGCGGCCAACCAGGAGTAAGGGGCCGGCGCACAGCAAACTATCACGAGACAGAGCAGAGGTTAAGGTATGAGTAAGACTCCCACAACCCTGATTATTATGGATGGCTTTGGCCTGCGGGACGCGGCCATGGGCAACGCCATCAAGGGCGCCCGTACGCCCAATCTGGACAAACTCTTCGCGGAGAATCCGGTGTGCAGCCTGTCCGCGTCCGGCCTGGATGTGGGCCTGCCTGAGGGGCAGATGGGCAACTCGGAGGTGGGTCACACCAACATCGGCGCCGGCCGGGTGGTGTTTCAGGATCTGCCCCGGATCAGCCGGGCCATTGAGGACGGCAGCTTTTTCAAGAACGAGGCCTATCTGGAGGCGGTGGCCGACTGCCGGGAGCGGGGCGGCGCCCTGCACCTGCTGGGCCTGCTCTCCGACGGCGGCGTCCACAGCCACAACACCCACCTGTACGCCCTGCTGCGCCTGGCCAAGGAGCAGGGGCTGGAGCGGGTATACATCCACTGCTTCCTGGACGGGCGGGACGTGCCCCCCACCTCCGGCAAGGGCTTTGTGGCTCAGCTGGCGGAAAAGTGCCGGGAGATCGGCGTGGGCGAGATCGCCACGGTGATGGGCCGCTACTACGCCATGGACCGGGACAAGCGCTGGGATCGGGTCCAGCGGGCCTACAACGCCATGACCCTGGGGGAGGGGACCTTCAACCCCGACCCGGTGGACGCGGTGGAGCAGTCCTATCAGGCGGGCGTCACCGACGAGTTTGTGGAGCCGGTGGTATGCACCAGACAGGGCAGGGTGCGGGAAGGGGACAGCATGATCTGCATCAACTTCCGCCCCGACCGAGCCAGAGAAATCACCCGGTGCTTTGTGGACCCGGAGTTTACCGATGTGGAGCGGCGGGACGGCTTTTTCCCGGTGAGCTATGTGTGCACCACCGAGTACGACGCCACCATGCCCAACGTGCTGGTGGCTTTCCCCCACCACGAGCTGAAAAATATCTTTGGAGAGTATATCGCCCGGCAGGGCTACACCCAGCTGCGCATCGCCGAGACGGAGAAGTACGCCCACGTGACCTTCTTCTTCAACGGCGGGGCGGAGCAGGTCTTCCCCGG
>CALWWS010000134.1 GCA_944385305.1 uncultured Oscillospiraceae bacterium
CATAGTGGGGCAGGCAGCCCTGCAGATCCGTCCAGGTCACGCCGGGGCGGTAGGTGGGCAGCACGGCCCCCGGCCCGGCGGAGGGCCGCCCAGCCAGGAAGTCCCCCACCCGCTGGGCGGGGGCGTGAAAGAGGGGGCGGGTGGGGGCAAAGACGGGGGGCGCGCCCCCGGTGCCCACCTCCCAGGCCCGGCGCTCCCACTCCTCCTGGAAGCGCACCCCGGCCAGGGGGTCGCTGCCGGGGAAGTCCCCCGGCCCCACCCCCACCAGAAAGCCGCCGTTGATGTTCTCCCCGGCCCGGGCGCCCCGGCTCATGCCGTTGGACACCACCAGGCCGTAGTCGCTGGCGGCGGCCACCACCTGCCCCCCGGGGCAGACGCAGAAGGAGAAGGCGGAGCGGCCGCCGGGCAGGTGGCAGGAGAGCTTGTAGCTGGCGGCGGGCAGCTGCTCCCACGCCGGGCCGTACTGGGCCGCCGAGACGTCCGCCTGCCGGTGCTCGATGCGCAAGCCGATGGCGAAGGGCTTGGGCTGCATGGGCACCCCCGTCTCCAGCAGCATGCGGAAGGTGTCCCGGGCGGAGTGGCCGGGGGCCAGCACCAGAGCGTCGCAGGGGATCTCCTCCCGGCCCCCCTGCTCGTTCTCCACCGCAATCCCCGCCACCCGGCCGTCCCGGACGCGCAGGGCGGTGAGCTGGGTTTCAAACCGCACGTCGCACCCCAGGGCGATGAGCTCCCGCCGGAGATTTGCCACCACCTCGCGCAGCACGTCGGTGCCGATGTGGGGCATCTGCTGCCAGAGGATGTCCTCCGGGGCCCCCGCCTCCACCAGGGTGCGGAAGACGGCGGAGATGCGGCCGTCGTGGGTGCCGGTGTTCAGCTTGCCGTCGGAGAAGGTGCCCGCCCCCCCCTCCCCGAACTGGACGTTGGAGGCGGGGGAGAGCTGGCCGGTGGCCCAGAAGTGCTCCACATCCGCCGTGCGCTCCTCCACCCGGCGGCCCCGCTCCAGCAGGATGGGAGGCAGGCCCGCCCGGGCCAGGTAGAGGGCGGCGAACAGCCCCGCCGGGCCCATGCCCACCACCACCGGGGGCAGGGGGGAGGTACGGCCCACCGGGGGAAACACATAGGGCTGGGGACGGTGGAGACAGACCCGCCGGTCCCCGCAGCGGGCCGCAATCCCCGCCTCGTCCGCTGCCTCCACGTCCACGGTGCACACGTAGTGCACCTGGCTCTTCTTCCGGGCGTCGATGGACTGCCGGGCGAGAGTGAGGCTCTGGATGGCCTGGGGCTTGACCCCCAGAATGCGGGCCGCCCGCCTGCGCAGGAGATCCTCGTCCCCGTCCAGGGGGAGGGGAATGTTCTGGATACGGAGCATGGTCGTGTCACCTCAGTCGATGGGGAGTAGGGGAATAGTGGTGCTATGATACAGGAATCGGCGGGAAAATGCAAGGGGAGGGGGCGGCGGGGGAGAGAAAACCGGCGCCCTCCTGACGGAGAGCGCCGGTTTTCGGAATGCAAAGAGTGGGAATTCTGTATGATGGAACTGCTATTTTAGTAGGAAACGCCCTGCCAGATCATGGCGTCGGCCACCTTCATGAAGCCGGCAATGTTGGCGCCCGCCACCAGGTTGCCCTCCATGCCGTACTCGGCGGCGGCGTTGGCGGCGTTGTGGTAGATGTTGCGCATAATGTCGTGGAGCTTGTTGTCCACTTCCTCAAAGCTCCAGGACAGGCGCATGGAGTTCTGGCTCATCTCCAGGCCGGAGGTGGCCACGCCGCCGGCGTTGGACGCCTTGGCGGGGGCGAAGAGCACCTTGTTGGCCTGGAAGCAGGCCACCGCCTCGGGCGTGGAGGGCATGTTGGCACCCTCGGCCACCGCGAAGCAGCCGTGGCTCACCAGAGCCTTGGCACCCTCCAGATCCAGCTCGTTCTGGGTGGCGCAGGGCAGGGCGATGTCGCAGGGCACCGTCCAGATGCCGTTGCACCCCTCCACATACTTGGCCCCGGGCACGTAGTCCAGGTAGGTCTTGATCCGCTCCCGCTTGACCTCCTTGATCTCCTGGATGATCTTGTAGTCAATGCCGTTCTCGTCCACAATGTAGCCGTTGGAGTCGCTCATGGCGATGACCTTGGCGCCCAGCTGGGTGGCCTTCTGGTTGGCGTAGGTGGCCACGTTGCCCGAGCCGGAGATGACCACGCTGTGGCCCAGGAAGGACTTGCCGGCGGCCTTGAGCATCTCGTCGGCAAAGTAGCACAGGCCGTAGCCGGTGGCCTCGGTGCGGGCCAGGGAGCCGCCGTAGCTCAGGCCCTTGCCGGTGAGCACGCCGTTGAACTCGTTGCGGATGCGCTTGTACTGGCCGAACATGTAGCCAATCTCACGGGCGCCCACGCCGATGTCGCCCGCGGGCACGTCGGTGTCGGGGCCGATGTGGCGCTGCAGCTCAGTCATGAAGGACTGGCAGAAGCGCATGACCTCGTTGTTGCTCTTCCCCTTGGGGTCGAAGTCGGAGCCGCCCTTGCCGCCGCCCATGGGCAGGCCGGTGAGGGAGTTTTTGAAGATCTGCTCAAAGCCCAGGAACTTGATGATGGACATGTTCACGCTGGGGTGGAAGCGCAGACCGCCCTTGGAGGGGCCGATGGCGGTGGAGAACTGCACCCGGTAGCCCCGGTTCACCTGAACCTGGCCGTGGTCATCCACCCAGGTTCTGCACCCGGTAGCCCCGGTTCACCTGAACCTGGCCGTGGTCATCCACCCAGGAGATACGGAACAGCAGGCTGCGCTCGGGCTCCACCATACGCTCGATGACGCCGGCCCGGGCCAGCTCGG
>CALWWS010000135.1 GCA_944385305.1 uncultured Oscillospiraceae bacterium
TTGTGATCATTGAGCCCCTGGAAAGAGCTGCCTACAATGGGGAAAAGGAGGCGAGAATATGAGACGGGACATGCTGTCCGTCAAGCTGGACCAGCGGGAGCAGCGGCTGAAACGGCTGCACACACGCATCTATATGGGCCAGACGGCGGGACACAGCCAGCTCCGGCAGAAGATTGACGCCCTGGAGCAGGAGTGCGCTCAGGCGGAATCGGCCCTTGAGGAGAACTTGCGGGGCTCAAAATCCGCCGTTGTCTCCATCCTGGCCCGGGGCTATGGGGAAATTGAGCAGACTGTTCAGAGAACAAAATTTCAGCTTCAGGCCATGGTCAGGAAGAATTTGGATGAGGAATCCTGGGGGGAGGCCAAGCTTTTGGCAGCCGAATATGCGCTGGATTTTGCCCATCAGGCGGCAAACCGGGCGGCGCTGCTGGCCATGGACGCCATAGACACCCAATTGCTCCGGCAGGAGACAGAGGAAAGGAGCCAACCATGAAAGAAGTCAAATCTCCCAGAAAACCGCTGCTCTACTACTATAGCATCGCGCTGCTGATCATTCTCCTGTTCAATCTGCTGCTCGCCCCCATGCTGTCCCAAAGCAGAGTGGTGGAGGTGGACTACGGCACCTTTATGGACATGATTGAGGAGGGAAACATCGGCGCGGTACAGGTGGAGGACACCCAGATCCTCTTTACCGATAAAGAGGAGACGACAGTGTACCAGACCGGCCCCATGGAGGACCCCACCCTCACCCAGCGCCTGCATGACGCCGGAGCCGAATTTGAGCGGGTTGTGGAGCAGCCCATGTCTCCTCTGCTGAGCCTGCTTCTGACGGTAATTCTGCCTATCTTAATCTTTATCGGCCTGGGCCAGTATATGAGCAAAAAGCTCATGGAGCAGGCCGGCGGCGGCAAGAACTCCATGGCCTTTGGCGTAGGAAAGAGCAACGCCAAGATCTATGTCCAATCCACCCAGGGTATCCGCTTTTCCGATGTGGCCGGGGAGGACGAGGCCAAGGAGAGCCTTCAGGAGATTGTGGACTACCTCCACAATCCCGGCAAATATGCCGAGGCCGGCGCCTCCATGCCCAAGGGGATTTTGCTGGTGGGCCCGCCCGGCACCGGCAAGACCATGCTGGCCAAGGCGGTGGCCGGGGAGTCCGGCGTGCCCTTTTTCTCCATCTCCGGCTCGGAGTTTGTGGAGATGTTTGTGGGCATGGGGGCCTCCAAGGTCCGGGACCTCTTCCGGCAGGCCAAGGAGAAGGCCCCCTGTATTGTGTTCATTGACGAGATTGACGCAATCGGACAGAAGCGCAGCTCGGGCAGCGGCTACGGGGGCAACGACGAGCGGGAGCAGACCCTCAATCAGCTCCTCACGGAGATGGACGGCTTTGAGGGCAATACCGGTGTCATCATCCTGGCCGCCACCAACCGCCCGGAATCCCTGGACCCTGCCCTCACCCGACCCGGCCGCTTTGACCGGCGGGTGCCGGTGGAGCTGCCCGATCTCCAGGGGAGAGAGGCCATTTTGAAGGTCCACGCCAAGAAGATCAAGACGGCGGAGGACGTGGACTTCCACACCATTGCCCGCATGGCCGCCGGGGCCTCCGGCGCGGAGCTGGCCAACATCATCAACGAGGCGGCGCTCCGGGCGGTGCGCAGCGGCCGGATCATTGTCAACCAGGCCGACCTGGAGGAGAGCATCGAGGTGGTCATTGCGGGCTACCAGAAAAAGAATGCCGTGCTCTCTGACCAGGAGAAGCGGGTGGTGGCCTACCACGAGATCGGCCACGCCCTGGTGGCGGCCATGCAGAGCAATTCCGCCCCGGTGCAGAAGATCACCATCATTCCCCGTACCTCCGGCGCCCTGGGCTATACCATGCAGGTGGAGACCGGGGACAAGTATCTGATGACCCGGGAGGAAATTGAAAACAAGATTGCCACCTATACCGGCGGCCGGGCGGCGGAGGAGGTGGCCTTCGGCCAGATTACCACCGGTGCCTCCAACGATATTGAGCAGGCCACCAAACTGGCCCGGGCCATGATCAGCCGCTACGGCATGAGCGACCAGTTTGATATGGTGGCCATGGAGACGGTGAACAACCAGTACCTTGGGGGCGACACCTCCCTGGCCTGCTCCCCCGACACCCAGAAGGAGATCGACCGGCGGGTGGTGGAGCTGGTAAAGAGCCAGCATGAAAAGGCCAGAAAAATTCTGGAGGAAAATCGGGCCAAGCTGGACGAGCTGGCCGGTTTCCTCTATGAGAAGGAGACCATCACCGGCGAGGAATTTATGGAGATCCTGAGAGGAGGAGAGGCACAGTGAGCAGGCGTTCCGGCTTTGGCTGGTTTGAGCTGGCCATTGGTATCGCGCTGATTGCGCTGGGGGTTCTCGCCCTTGCAAAGCCCGCCCTGGTTCTGACGGGACTGGTGTTCATCTACGGCATTGCGGCCATTATTATGGGCGTTGCGGACATTATCCTCTACATCCGGGTAGAGCGGTTCACCGGATTTGGCCCTGTCATTTCCCTGGTTGCCGGCATCCTAAGCGTTATGTGCGGCGCCATGCTGCTGGTATATCCCGGGGCGGGCGCCCTGGTGCTGACCCTGCTGTTCCCCATCTGGTTTATTGCCCACTGCATTTCCAGACTGGCCCACCTGCCCCATATCCGCCGGGCGGCCGGAAAAGGCGTGTACGCCCTTACTTTGATTATCAGCGTGATTGGGCTGATCCTGGGCTTTATGATGCTTCTTAGCCCCCTGTTTACCCTGGCCGCCATCCGATGCTTTGCGGGCGCATACTTCATTTTGCTGGGGGCCAACGGCATCCTGCTGGCCTTCAGCCCCATGGGGACGGGACGCTGAGAGGAATATAGCCCATAGTTTGCTCTTTGCCCCGCAAGAACTTCTCTTTCCGTTGACACAAGAGGGAAATCATACTATAAATACCCCAAGGAGATTTGTTGACGGGAAGGGGAGAACATACAGTGGGAGAAAAAGTGGAGATGCAGATTATCGCCCGGATGCACAGTGAGTTTCCTAAAAAGTTTGGAATTCCCAGGCAGAGCGGACTGGTGAAGGAGCTGCGTGGCATGGTGGTCTTCGAGCTGGAGTACCGCAATACCGACGCCCTGCGGGGACTGGAGGGCTTTTCTTATATCTGGCTTTTGTGGCAGTTCAGCCGGGCGGTGCGGGAGGAGTGGTCCCCCACTGTGCGGCCTCCCCGGCTGGGGGGCAATGAGCGGCTGGGGGTCTTTGCCACCCGCTCCCCCTTCCGGCCCAACCCTATTGGCCTGTCCCCCGTGAAGCTGGAGGGGGTGGAGCGCCATCCGGAGCTGGGGCCGGTGTTGGTGGTGTCGGGGGCGGATCTGATGGACGGCACTCCCATTCTGGATATCAAGCCCTATGTGCCCTATGTGGACTGTATTCCCGGGGCGGTAGGGGGCTTTGCCCCGGACAGACCGGAGCCCCTGGAGGTGGACATCCCGCCCCGGTGGCTGGCCCTGGTGCCCGAGGGGCGGAGGCAGGCCCTGCGGGGCGTGCTGGCCAACGACCCCAGACCACCCTACCACAGCGACCCCGGGCGGGTATATGGCATGGCCTTTGCCGGGCTGGAGGTGCGCTTTTCCGTAGCGGAGGGCGTGGTCAGAGTGGTGGAAATCCGCCCGCTGGACCCTTGACAGGGGGGCGGGGCTTGGATATGATCAGGGAAAAAGGAGGCGTGTGCAGATGATCCGGAATTTTACCTATTATACTCCCACCAAGGTGGCCTTCGGTGCGGGCGCGGAGGCGAAGACCGGCCGGCTGGTGAAGGAGCAGGGGTGCAGAAAGGTGCTGCTCCACTACGGCGGCGGGAGCGCCCGGCGCTCCGGCCTGCTGGATCGGGTGGAGCAGTCTCTGGCCCAGGCTGGGGTGGAATATGTGCAGCTGGGGGGCGTGGTGCCCAATCCCCGCCTTTCCCTGGTGTACGAGGGGATTGACCTGTGCCGCCGGGAGGGTGTGGACTTCATCCTGGCGGTGGGAGGCGGCAGCGTCATCGACTCTGCCAAGGCCATCGGCTATGGCGCGGCCAACGAGGGGGACGTGTGGGATTACTACATGGGCCTTCGGAAGCCGTCGGCCTGCCTGCCCCTGGGGGCAGTGCTCACCCTCTCGGCCACCGGCAGCGAGATGAGCAACTCCAGCGTGATCACCAAGGAGGAAGGGCTGCTCAAGCGGGCGTATAACGACGATATCTCCCGTCCTAAATTTGCCGTACTCAACCCGGAGCTGACCATGACCCTGCCCCCCTATCAGACGGCCAGCGGCTGTGTGGATATTATGATGCACACCATGGAGCGCTACTTCAACCAGAGTGAGAATCTGGAGCTTACCGACGGCATCAGCCACGCCCTTTTAAAGACAGTCATGAAAAACGCCGCCATCCTGCTGGAGCGGCCCGAGGACTACAACGCCCGGGCGGAGGTGATGTGGGCGGGCAGCCTGTCCCACAACGGCCTGACCGGCTGCGGAAACGATGGGGGCGACTGGGCCTGCCACAAGCTGGAGCACGAGCTGGGCGGACTGTACGATGTGGCCCACGGGGCGGGCCTGGCGGCCGTCTGGGGCAGCTGGGCCAGATATGTGTATAAGGCCCGGGTGGAGCGCTTTGCCCAATTCGCCCGCTGTGTGATGGATGTGGACGCCTGTGACGACCCCGAGGCGTGCGCTCTGGCGGGCATCGCGGCCCTGGAGGACTTTTTCCGCTCCATCCAGATGCCCACAAGCCTGCGGGAGCTGGGGGTAAATCCCACCGAGAGCGAGATCGAGGAGATGGCGGCCAAATGCGCCGCCGGGGCGCCCGGCGGCACCGTGGGTGTGGTGCGTCCCCTGGAGCAGGCGGATATGGCCGCAATTTACCGGGCGGCCCTGTAAAACGAGAGAGAAGGGACGGGGCGAAGCAGGAATGAATGAGATATTGGAGAGCCTGTACCGGCGCAAGTCGGTGCGCAGATATGATTCCCGGCCGGTACCCCAGGAGGTAAAGTGCCAGCTGCTGGAGGCTGCCGCCCAGGCCCCCACCGCCTGCAATCAGCAGCGCTACACCATTCTGGACATTACCGACCCGGCCATCAAGCAGGCGCTGGCCGGGATCTGCGGCGATCAGCGCTTTATGGCCCAGGCCCCTGTAATGCTGGTCTTCTGCGCGGACAACCGGCGCTGGCTGGACGGCTTTCAGGCGGCGGACTGCGCTCCCCGGCGGCCTGGGGCGAACGACCTGATGCTGGCGGTCATTGACGCGGTGATTGCGGCCCAGAACACCGTGGTGGCTGCAGAGAGCCTGGGGCTGGGCTCCTGCTACATCGGCAACATCATGGCCCAATACCAGGCCCACCGGGAGCTGCTGCGCCTGCCTGAGTTTGTGTTCCCTGCGGTAATTCTGCTGCTGGGCTACCCCGCCCCGGGCCAGACGGAGCTGCCCAAGCAGCCCCGCTTTCCCACCGGGGCGCTGGTATGTGAGAATACCTATCAGCCTACCCCTGTGGAGGGGTGGGAGGCCTTTTTCCAGTGCAAGGCGGGCCGGCGGGAGACAGGGGACTGGATGCGGGCCTTCTGCAAGCGGATGTACCAGTCTCAGCTGTGCCGGGATATGAACCGGTCGGTGGAGGCCTACCTGGAGGAATACCGGGAAAAGAGTACAAAAAATGAGGAAAAAAATACCTAAACTAGCGGGTATTCTGTTGCAATTCTTTGGTAAAATGATATAATGTACCTCGGAATGCTAAATAGGAGGAATGCTACATGGCTAACGCACACAAGTATGTCTATCTTTTCTCCGAGGGCAACGGGTCCATGCGGGAGCTGCTGGGCGGCAAGGGCGCCAACCTGGCCGAGATGACCAGCCTGGGTATGCCCGTTCCCCAGGGCTTTACCGTTACCACCGAGGCCTGTACTCAGTACTATGAGGACGGGGAGAAGATTAACGACGAGATCCAGAACCAGATTATGGAATATATCGTCAAGATGGAGGAGATCACCGGCAAGAAGTTCGGCGATAAAGAGAACCCTCTGCTGGTCTCCGTCCGCTCCGGTGCCCGGGCCTCCATGCCCGGCATGATGGATACCATTCTCAACCTGGGCCTCAACGAGGACGTGGTACAGGTCATTGCCAACAAGTCGGGCAACCCCCGCTGGGCCTATGACTGCTACCGCCGGTTTATCCAGATGTACTCCGACGTGGTCATGGAGGTGGGCAAGAAGTACTTTGAGGAGCTCATCGACAAGATGAAGGCCGACCGCGGCGTCACACAGGATGTGGAGCTCACCGCCGACGATCTGAAGGAGCTGGCTGAGCAGTTCAAGGCCGAGTACAAGGCCAAGGTGGGTGACGACTTCCCCGCCGACCCCAAGGCGCAGCTGATGGGCGCCGTGAAGGCGGTGTTCCGTTCCTGGAACAATCCCCGGGCCATTGTGTACCGCCGTATGAACGACATCCCCGGCTCCTGGGGCACCGCCGTCAACGTCCAGGCCATGGCCTTTGGCAACATGGGTGACGACTGCGGCACCGGCGTGGCCTTTACCCGCAACCCCGCCACCGGTGAGAAGAAGCTCATGGGCGAGTTCCTCACCAACGCCCAGGGCGAGGACGTGGTGGCCGGCGTGCGCACTCCCATGCCCATCAGCCAGATGGAGGAGAAGTTCCCCGAGGCCTACAAGCAGTTCGTGGAGGTCTGCCAGACTCTGGAGAACCACTACCGCGACATGCAGGACATGGAGTTCACCGTGGAGAACGGCAAGCTCTATATGCTCCAGACCCGCAACGGCAAGCGTACCGCTGCCGCGGCCCTGAAGATTGCCTGCGATCTGGTGGACGAGGGCATGATCGACGAGAAGAAGGCCGTGTCCATGATCGATCCCCGCAACCTGGACACCCTGCTCCACCCCCAGTTTGACCCCGCCGCCCTAAAGAAGGCCACCCCCGTGGCCTCCGCTCTGCCCGCCTCTCCCGGCGCCGCCTGCGGCAAGATCGTCTTTACCGCTGATGACGCCAAGGAGTGGGCTGCCCGGGGCGAGAAGGTGGTGCTGGTGCGCCTGGAGACCTCTCCTGAGGACATCGAGGGCATGGTGGCCTCCCAGGGCATCCTCACCGTCCGCGGCGGCATGACCT
>CALWWS010000136.1 GCA_944385305.1 uncultured Oscillospiraceae bacterium
CGTCAGCGGCAAGGCGGGGGAGGGCCAGGCCCCGGCTGCCTGGGGGGCTGTGGTGAGCCTGGGCGGGGTGGAGACCGTACTCCGCCCCGTCTCCCCGGAGGAGAGGGCGGCCCGCCGGGCCCGCCGCCGGGCCGCCCGGCCCGTCTCCCCCTGGCTGGGGCTGCTGCTGCTCACCGCCCTGCAGATCCTCACCGCCGTGCAGCTGGTCATCGCCGACGGGGAGCAGGCGGATATCCTGGTGCCTTTGAGCTTTGTGTGCCTCACCCTGCTCATGTGGCTCTATGTGCTGGTGATGCGGGCCCTGCGGCGGGTGGGCTTTGAGATGGAGACCATCGCCTTCTTCCTCTCCACCCTCTCCCTGGCGGTGACCGCCTCCTCCAACCCGTCGGCGGTGTTCAAGCAGCTGCTGGCCCTGGTGCTGGGGCTGGCGGTGTTCCTGGTGCTGGGGATCTTCCTGCGGGATCTCACCCGGGTGGGGAAGATCCGCTGGCTCATGGCGGCGGCCGCCATGACCCTGATGTCCGCCACCCTGGTGCTGGGGGTGGCCCCCCAGTACGGCGCGGCCAACTGGATTCGCCTGGGCGCCCTGTCCATCCAGCCCTCGGAGCTGGCGAAAATCTGCTATATCTTCGCCGGGGCGGCCACCCTGGAGCGGCTGTTCCGCCGGCGCAACCTGTGGCTGTTCATTCTGCTCACCGGCTTCTGCCTGGGCTGCCTGGCCCTGATGAGCGACTTCGGCACCGCCGCCATCTTCTTCGTGACCTTCCTGGTCATTGCCTACCTGCGCTCGGGGGACTTTGCCACCCTGGCCCTCATCTGCGGGGGCGGGGTGTTCGCCGTGCTCACCATGCTCTCCCTCAAGCCCTATATCCTCCGCCGCTTCGCCACCTGGGGCCACGCCTGGGAGAACGCCTCGGTGGGCAGCGGCTACCAGCAGACCCGCACCATGTCCGCCGCCGCCTCCGGCGGGCTGGTGGGGGTGGGCCCCGGGGAGGGCTGGCTCCACCGGGTGGCCGCCGGGGACACCGATCTGGTGTTCGGCATGCTGTGCGAGGAGTGGGGGCTCATCATCGCCGTGCTGGCGGTGCTGGCCATTATTACCCTGGCGGTGTTCGCCGTGCGCGCCTGCCGGGCGGGCCGCTCCAGCTTTTACACCATCGCCGCCTGCGCCGCCACCTCCATGATGGTCTTCCAGACCTGTCTGAACGTATTTGGCGCGGTGGATATCCTGCCGCTGACCGGGGTGACCTTCCCCTTCGTGTCCAACGGCGGGTCGGCCATGGTGGCCTCCTGGGGCCTGCTGGCCTTCCTCAAGGCCACCGACACCCGACAGAACGCCAGCTTTGCCATCCGCCTGCCCAACCGGCGGGAGGAGGGCCGGGATGCCCGGCTTGCCCCCCGGATGACCCGGGAGGAGCTGGAGGAGGAGCTGAACCATGAAGAAGATTGAGCGCCGTGCCCTGCTGTGCCTTATCCTGGCGGCCGCCCTGTTGGCGGGGCTGGCAGTATTCTGCGGCCGGTACGTCCTCTTCGGGGGGCGCTGGGCCTCCTTTGCCGCCAACCGCCACCTGTATAACAGCCAGGGCCAGCTGGCGGTGGGCCGGGTGCTGGATCGGGACGGGGACGTGCTCTCCTGGGTGGACGAGGACGGGGAGCGGGCCTATTACGCCAACGAGACGGTGCGCCGGGCCACCCTCCACGCGGTGGGGGACGCCCAGGGCAAGATTGGCACCGGGGCCCTCACCGCCTTTGCCGACAAGCTCTCGGGGTATAACCTGCTCACCGGGGCCTACTCCCCCCTGGGGGAGGGCAACGACCTCTACCTCACCCTGGACGCCCGGTACAACTACATCGCCTACCAGGCCCTGAACGGCCGCAAGGGGGCGGTGGGGGTGTACAACTACAAGACGGGAGAGATCCTGTGCATGGTCTCCGCCCCCTCCTATGATCCCCTGAACCCGCCCGCCGACCTGGAGGAGAACCCCCAGTACGAGGGGGCCTATATCAACCGCTTCCTCTCGGGCACCTTTGTGCCCGGATCGGTGTACAAGACGGTGGTGCTGGCCGCCGCCCTGGAGAATATCCCGGACCTGAGCACCCGCACCTGGACGTGTACCGGCTCCACCCAGGTGGGGGAGGGGGCGGTGACCTGCCCCCACGCCCACGGGGAGCTGGACATCTCCGGCGCCCTGGCCCAGTCGTGCAACGGGGTGTTTGCCCAGCTGGCGGTGGAGCTGGGGGCGGACACTCTGGCGCAATACACCCGGCAGGCGGGGCTGGAGAGCAGCTACAAGGTCAGCGGCCTCAGGACAGCCGCCGGGCAGTTTACCTTTGACTCCACCTCCGACCTGGCCCTGGGCTGGGCGGGTGTGGGCCAGGGGGACGATCTGGTCAACCCCTGCGCCCTGATGGTGTACATGGGGGCGGTGGCCAACGGAGGCAAGGCGGCGGTGCCCCGGCTGGTGCTCAAGACGGAGAACGCCCTGGGGGCGATCCCCTCCCTCTCCCTCACCGGCAGCACCGGCCGCCTGATCAAAAGCGACACCGCCCAGGCCCTGGCGGAGATGATGGCCAACAACGTGGCGGAGACCTACGGCAGCGGCCGCTTCCCCAACATGGACATCTGCGCCAAGTCGGGCACCGGCGAGGTGGGGGGCGGCCAGGCCCCCAACGCCTGGTTTACCGGCTTTCTCCGCAATGAGGACGCCCCCTACGCCTTTGTGGTGCTGGTGGAGAACGGGGGCGGCGGGGCCGACGTGGCGGGCACCGTGGCCGCCCGGGTGCTGGACGCGGTGGTCAACGGCTACGAGTAGAAGCCAGCCCGTGCCGCCCTGGAAGAAAAGAGCAGGCCCTCCGCCCAATGGCGGAGGGCCTGTCTGGTTAAATGGCCGGGGGTACTGGCGGCGGGCAGGGCAGGCTGATCCAAAACAGCACGCCCTCCTCCCGGTTTTCCGCCCCACAGGCGCCCCCGTGGGCCTGTACGGCGGCGCGGACAATGGCCAGCCCCAGGCCGGTTGCGCCCTGGGCCCGGCTGCGGGCCTTGTCCCCCCGATAAAAGGGTTCCCACAGGCGGGGCAGATTCTCGGGAGGAATAAGCGGGCCGTCGTTATACACCTCCAGGCGGGCGGCGCCCTCCCCGGCCCACAGCCTTACCCGGATGCGCCCACCGGGGGCGCAGTGGCGCAGGGCGTTGGAGAGCAGGTTGTCCGCCGCCTCCTCCAGGGATGGGCGGTTCCCCTCCAGCCAGATCTCCTCCAGCTCCAGCTCCGGGGCGACTCCCTTCTGCTCCAGAAGGAGGGAGAGGGGAGCGAGGGAGCGCCGCACCAGAGCGGACAGCTCCAGCCGCTCTTTTTCCAGGGGACGCCCCGACTCCAGCCGGGAGAGCTCCAGCAGGCGGTTTACCAGCGCCGCCATCCGGTCGCACTCCTCCAGCACCACCGCCAGGTAGGCGCTGCGCTTTTCAGGGTCGATGTCCTCCGCCAGGGCCTCCGCGTGGGCGCGCAGCACGCTCAGGGGGGTCTTCAGCTCGTGGGCCGCCCCCCGGCTGAAGTCCCGCTCCCGCTCCAGCTGCTGCTTCAGCTGGCTCTGGGCACTCCGGAAGGCGTTGGAGAGAGTGTTGAGCTCTAAGATGGCGCCGTCCGCCCCGTACCTCCCCGTCTCCACGCTGCGGCACAGCTCCTCCACCGGCCGGGTGACCGTCCTGGCCAGCCGCCGGGCCAGCAGAAGGCCCGCCAGAACCAGAACCAGCAGGAGCAGCAGGCAGGAGACGCCGTTTTGCCGCAGGGCGCAGGGCAAAGTCTGGTAGCAGCTTGCGGTGTACCGCAGGGTGATCCCATCCCCCTCCCGGGTGCCCAGCGCGCCCCCGGTGATCTCGCCCGCCAGGGCCTGATCCAGCATGGCCTGGGCTGTCCGGAAATTGGCCAGGCGGCGCTCCATATTCACATAGCCGTCCCCTACATTGCTCCAGGAGGGGAGCAGGACGCTGCGCATCTGGAGATAGGACAGCTCCAGGGTGATGGGATTCTCCCCCTGAACGCCGGTCTCCACCATCAGCTCCGTGCTGCCGTCGGCATAGACAATCTCCAGCCTCTGCACGGCCACGGCGTATCCCGGCAGCTCCTGGCCGGTGACCCGGGCATAGGCCCCGGGGGCGGCCCCGGCGGGGGCGTCGGCGGCGGCCTGGGGGTAGAGGGTGTAGGCCCAGCCGGTGCGGCGGGCGGTCAGCCAGCGGGCCAGCGCCAGCTGCCCCTCGTCGTCCAGCCCCTGGTCAAAGCGCAGGTGCCACCGCTGGCCCTGATCCACCCCGTCCTCGTGGCCGTAGCCCCAGGTGATTTGGCTGCGGATCACCTGCCCCGACCCGTCCCGTATCAGAAAGGCCGCTCCCCCGTCCATCACCTCCAGCCGGCCCAGGCTGGCAGAGCTGAGGTTGTCCTGGAGGATGCTGACGGCCTCGCTGCCCAGGCCCTTGGCCAGGTTCTGCTCATAGTAGCCCCACTGCTCCTCCATGGAGGCCTGGGCCGCCCACCGGGCCAGCTGGGCCTGGTTTTCCAGGGCATTGCAGGCCACCGAAAGACGCAGGGCCACCATGCATACCCCCAGCAGACAGAAGGTAATTACCAGCGGAAGGGTGAGAAACCGGCGCAGGCGTATGGCTTTCGGCCGTCCCATAGGCTACTCCTCCTCCAGTCGGTATCCCGCTTTGAATACCGTTTTGATCTGTCCCCCCGCCGGGCCCAGGGCGGCGCGCAGGCTGCGGATACGCACGTCCACCGCACGGTCCTCCCCCTCAAAGTCGATCCCCCACACCTGGTCCAGCAGCTGCTCCCGGCTGAGCACCTGCCCCCGGTGGCGCAGCAGGCATAGGAGCAGATCATACTCCCTGGGGGAGAGGGATACAGCCCGGCCCCCCGCCAGGCAGGCGCGGCGGCCGGTATCCACCGAGATGGCGCCGCAGGTGAGCGCTCCCCCGGGCCCCTCCCCCCGGCTGCGGGCGAGGATTGCCCGGGTTTTGGCCAGCAGCACGGCCAGGGAGAAGGGTTTTGTGAGATAGTCGTCGCAGCCCAGGGCGTAGCCCCGGAGCACCTCCTCCTCACCCCCCAGGGCGGTAAGGAAGAGGATGGGCACCCTGCTGGTCCGGCGGATGGCCCGGCAGGTCTGGAAGCCGTCCAGATTGGGCATGAGCACATCCAGCAAAACTGCGTCGTAGTGGTGATCCCGCAGCAAATCCAGCCCCTCCGCCCCGTCCCGGGCCAGATCGCAGTCCAGGCCGTGGGCGGTGAAGTAGTCCCGGATAATATCCCGCATTCGCGCCTCGTCCTCCACCACCAGAATATGAGCCATGTGTGCTCCCCTCCTTGCGCCTTGATTGTAGCGGCCACTTGTGTCCGAATTATGTTTGCCCGCCAGGCGAAACAAAAAGCAGCTTGTCCTTCGACAAGCTGCTTTTTGTGGTGGAGACGACAGAACTCGAATCTGTGACCCCTTGCGTGTGAAGCAAGTGCTCTACCGGCTGAGCTACGCCTCCATATCTGGTGACCCGTACGGGACTCGAACCCGTGTTACCGCCGTGAAAGGGCGGTGTCTTAACCACTTGACCAACGGGCCAGGTTGCCCAAGCAGGCCGGGGTGTTATCCCGAAGGGAAGTCCCAAAAGACGGCGCGCGCCGTCTTTTGGGTCTGGTAGCGGCACCTGGATTTGAACCGGGGACAACTCGGGTATGAACCGAGTGCTCTAGCCAACTGAGCTATGGCGCCAGATCGTCCTGTCAAACAGGGCAAGAGCTAGTATACCTGAAAGCCCGTGGTTTGTCAACCTTTTTTTGCGGCTTTTTCCCGGAAAAATCAGTCCACCTTGTAGCCCACGCCCCAGACCGTCTTGATAAAGCGGGGGTTGCGGGAGGGCTCGCCCATCTTCTCCCGCAGGCGGCGGATGTGCACCATCACCGTGTTGTTGCGATCCAGGTACTTCTCCCCCCGCACCGTCTCAAACAGCCGCTCGGCGGAGATGACCTGGCCCCGGTTTTCGCACAGCATCCACAGGATGTCAAACTCGATGGGGGTGAGGCTCAGGGGCCGGTCGTACAGCCAGCACTCGTGGGTGGAGCGGTTGATGACCAGGCCGTTGAAGTCGATGATCTCCCCGGCGCTGCCCTTTCCCGGCTCGTTGTAGCGGGTGTAGCGGCGCAGCTGGGCCTTCACCCGGGCCACCAGCTCCAGGGGGTTGAAGGGCTTTGTCATATAGTCGTCCGCCCCGATGGTCAGCCCTGTGATCTTGTCCATGTCCCCCACCTTGGCGGTGAGCATGAGTACGGGGAAGTGGTGATCCTTGCGGATCTCGCTGCACAGGGTAAAGCCGCTGATGTCGGGGAGCATTACGTCCAGAATGGCCAGGTCGATGGGCTGCTGCTGGACGCAGGCCAGGGCCTGGGTGCCGTTGCCGCACTTGAAGACGGTGCACCCCTCGCTCTTGAGATAGACCTCCACCAGATCGGCGATCTCGGGCTCGTCATCCACCACCAGAATGTTGGCCTGCATGTGCGTCCCTCCCCCCAATTTCTTACTGGCATTATAGTCAAAATGGGGGGAATAAGTCAAGGGCGGCGGCGGGAACATAAGAAAAAGGTAAGAACTTGGCGGGAAAGACGGGGGTGACTTTTTCGGAAAAATATGATACACTGATTGAGTTTTTCAGAGGGGAGGAGAGACGGGATGAATGATTTTGACGCCCTGCTGGCCCTGGTGCTGGAGCAGGCCCGGGCGCTGGGCATTCCCGTCTCGCCGGCCATTGAGCCCCGGGTAGAGGTCAACCGCCGGGCGGTGAGCCGCTTCGGCTGCTGCGTGCGCCGGGGGCGGCGGTATGCCATCCAGCTCTCCGCCTGCCTGCTGGAGGCGGAGGAGACGGCCTGCCGCCAGACCCTGGCCCACGAGGTGCTCCACACCTGCCCCGGCTGCCAGAACCACGGGGCGCTGTGGAAGGAGTACGCCCGGCGGATGAACGCCGCCTGGGGCTACGCCATCACCCGCACGGGCACCTGTCTGGAGCTGGGGGTGCCCGAGCAGCGGCCGGTGCGCCATCTGGTGGAGTGTACCGCCTGCGGCGCCCAGTTCCGGCGCGCCCGGGCCTCCAGCCTGGTGGTCCACCCGGAGCGCTACCGCTGCAAGTGCGGGGGGAGCCTGCGCAGGGTGTTTTAGTTTTCCGGCGGCGGGGCCGCCGGGGAGAGGGTGTTATCCACGGAAAAGCGGAAAAAAGGGCGGCTGAACCGGATTTTCTCCATTGCCGGGCTGGCAGTGGGGGCCGCCATTCTGGTGGGCCTTATCGTCTATGTGGGGCGCACCATGGATATTGCTGCGCTCATTGCCTCGGTGCGGCCGCTGTGGCTGGCAGCCGCGGCGCTGTGCATCCCGGTGAGCGAGAGCATTGACGCGCTGATTTTTTACGGCATGGGCAAGGGCACCGGCTGCCCGGTGCGGCTGGCGGGCTGCTTTGACGCGGCCTATATCGGGGAGTTCTACTACAAGCTGGGGCCCGCCGGTGCGCCGGTACAGCTCAAGCTGATGTACGACGCGGGCATGTCCGCCACCTACACCGCCTCCATCTTTACCTGGAAGATGGTGGCCAACACGGTGGGGTACACGGTGTATGCCGTGGCGGCGCTGATTTACAAGCTGGTGCTCCACGGGGAGAACATCGGCGCGGCCCTGGTGGGCACCGGGGTGCTGCTGACCCTGTATGTGGTGCTGTGCGGCCTGGCCCTGCTGATGACGGTGCACCCCCAGCCGGTGATGCGGCTCATCCGGCGGATTCTGGTGTGGATGTCCAGGCATACCAAGGTGATGGCAAAGCCCGGCCGGGTGGACACGGGAATGAAGAAGGTGGAGGAGTTCTGCGTCCAGCTCAAGGCCCTGCGGGGCAACCACCGGCTGCTTGTGGGGCTGTATGTGGGCATGTTCCTGGAGCTCACCGCCCTGTTCGCCGTGCCCCTGTTTCTCTACTTCGGGCTGGGCCTTTCGGGGACGTCGTGGGTGGATCTGCTGCTCACCCAGTGCCTGGTGATGGTAATCTCCCGCATTGTGCTCCTCCCGGGCAACGTGGGGGGCGCGGAGGGCTGCTTTTACCTGTTTATGGGGCCCATCTTTGGGGAGCACCTGGCGGTTGGCATGGTGCTGTGGCGTATCGCCGCCTTTCTGGAGGTAATGCTCCTGGGGGGCGTGTGGTCGGTGCTGCGCTTTGCCTGGCGTACCGCCCGCTCGGGGCACAGACGCTGAGAGGCAATTAGACACGGGAGGACGGAGGTGGGGGCGTGAACGAGAAGTACACCCGGCTGAAGTGGAAGATGCTGCTGCTGGTGGTGGCGGGCACCTGCATTGCGGGGGCTGTGGGGCTGTTTCTGCTGGAGGTGGTGGCCGATCAGCTGCTCCAGGACCCCATCTCCCGGCTGTTTATCTGGGCGGCCCGCACCCTCTTTGGCCAGAGCCCGGAGCAGGCCGCCGCCCTCTACCAAATCTATATCCGGGACAACAAGCAGGAGATCCTCACCGTCCTGGTAATGGTGCTCATGCTGGTGGCCTTCTACCTGGCTATGGGCCGCTTTACCGCCTGGCTCAACCAAATCCGCACCGCCACCCGCCGGGTGGTGGAGGAGAGCGGAGAGCCGGTGCAGCTTCCCCGGGAGCTGGCCCCCCTGGAGGAGGATCTCAAGGCCATCCGCCGGCAGCTCCAGCTGCGGGAGGAGGAGGCCAGGCAGAGCGAGCAGCGCAAGCAGGAGCTCATTGCCTTCCTGGCCCATGATTTGAAGACCCCCCTCACCTCGGTGGTGGGCTATCTCACCCTGCTGCGGGACGACCCGGGGCTGGACGGGGCGCAGCGGGCCAAGTACACCGGCATCGCCCTGGACAAGGCCGAGCGGCTGGAGGAGCTGCTGGGGGAGTTTTTCGACATCACCCGCATGGAGCTCAGCGGCGGGACGGAGAAGCGAATTCCCATCCAGTTCTCCGTGATGCTGGAGCAGCTCAGCGACGAGTTCTATCCAATTTTCGCCGAGAAGCAGCTCAAATGCCGGGTGGACATCCAGCACCACCTGGTGGTGCTGGGCGACCCGGACAAGCTTGCCCGGGTCTTCGATAATGTGCTGCGCAACGCGGTCAACTACAGCATCCCCGGCGGCCAGGTGGAGATCGAGGCCCGCCGCCAGGGGGACTGGGCGGAGATCACCATCCGCAA
>CALWWS010000137.1 GCA_944385305.1 uncultured Oscillospiraceae bacterium
CGGTGGATGTGGCCATCCGCCGCCTGAGAGAGAAAGTGGAGGACGACCCCGCTTCGCCGCAATTTATCGTCACCCGGAGAGGGCTGGGGTACCTGTTCAACGGATAGGGCCCGCGGTCGGCATGACAAGAAAACGAGCTTTTGCCAAGGTAACGTGGAAGAAGTATAAGGCCCGGTGTGCGGGCGGTTAGGGAGGGAAATTTCGGTGTTTCGCAGTCTGCACATGAAGCTGATGCTGATCATTGTGCTGCTCATCGTGCTGCTGATGACGGTGGTGGGCGCCTTTCTGATCAACTCGGTGGTGAGCTACTACACCAAGGACTTCTACTCCCAGATGGCCCAGGCCTTCGGGGACGCGGAGTTTCTGAGCGACCTGCGCCGCGCCCCCGCCCAGGGGGAGGAGGACGGCGCGGGGAGCATCGCCCGCATCCTGGATACCTACAACAGCGCCCTGGGTGTGGACAACCGCAGCCGGAAATACTACGTGCTGGACGGCTCCGACGGCCGGTGGCTGGCCGGCTCCGACCAGCAGGAGAGCGGCGTGCAGCTCACCATGACCCACAACCTCACCGCCGCCCTCAACGGCCAGACCGGGGACGACTACAACCCCGCCCAGCGCTACATGGACGTGGCCGTCCCCATCCAGCGGGGGGACGGGGCGTACATCGTCTACATCATCGACGACCGCTCCAACGTGCAGGAGCTCAACAGCGAGATTGTCACCCTCATCATTGAGGCCCTGGGCTTCGGCCTTGCCATCTCGGTGCTCCTCTCCTTCCTCCTGTCCAAGACCATCCTCACCCCCATCGAGCGGCTCACCGAGGGGGCCGAGCGGGTGGCTCACGGCGACTTCTCCCACAAAATCGAGGTGGCCAGCCGGGACGAGATCGGCGTGCTCACCGGCACCTTCAACCACATGGCACGCCAGCTCAAGACCACCCTGGAGGAGGTGGAGAACGAGCGCAACAAGCTGGGCACCCTCTTCCTCCACATGACCGACGGCGTGGTGGCCTTCGCAAGGGACGGGGCGGTCATCCAGTCCAACCCCGCCGCCGAGCGCCTGCTGGGCCGGGCCATCCCCGTGGGAGGCGAGGTGGACTACGACGCCCTCTTCGCCCCCATCGCACCCCTCCAGGGGGTGCTGGCCGTGGAGCAGCCCGGCTACCTGGACGGCACCCTGGAGGTGGGCGGGAAGAGCCTGGAGCTGCTGCTCACCCCCTTCGACCGGGAGCGGCTGGGGGGCGTGCTGGTGGTGATCCACGACGTCACCGAGCGCCGCCGCTCCGAGCAGATGCAGCGGGAGTTCGTGGCCAACGTGTCCCACGAGCTGCGCACACCCCTGACCCACCTCCGCTCCTACGCCGAGACCCTCTCCGACGGGGCGGGGGATCTGCCCCCCGCCATCCAGCAGAATTTCCTGGGGGTCATCCTCAACGAGTCCGACCGGATGACCCACATTGTCCAGGATCTCCTCACCCTCTCCCGCTTCGACTCGGGGAGGAGCGAGCTGAACCTGCGCCCCTTCGACTTCGCCCGGGCGGTGGAGGAGGTGTACAGCGCCGTGCTCATGGACGCACAGCGCCACGGACACCAGCTCTCCCTGGAGGCGGAGGAGGGCCTGCCCCCCATCACCGGCGACCGGGAGCGGATTGTCCAGGTGATGATGAACGTGGTGTCCAACGCCATCAAGTACACCCCCGACGGGGGACGCATCTCCATCCGCGCCGGACGGCGGGGGGAGGAGCGGGTGTGGATGGAGGTGGAGGACAACGGCATCGGCATCCCCGCCGAGGACCGGGGCCGCATCTTCGAGCGCTTCTACCGGGTGGACAAGGCCCGCTCCCGCCAGTCGGGGGGCACCGGCCTGGGCCTGTCCATCGCCAAGGAGATTGTGGACCGGCACGAGGGCGAGATCAAGCTGGTGGACCGCCCCGGGCCCGGCCTGACGGTACGCATCACCCTGCTGGTGGAGGGACCCCGCCATGTCCAGGACTGACCGGAGAAGGCACCGGGCACGCCCCGTGGCGGAGGCCCTGAAGAGCGTGCTCATCGTGATCCTGGCCGCCAGCGCCCTCTATCTCACCGCCCTGGCCATCAGCGCGGGCACCCCCGGCGGGGGAAGCCCGGCGGGGCTGCTGGAGCAGCTGCGCTCCGCCCTGGCGGGGGACCAGGGGGAGGGGGAGCCCGTCCAGACCGGCCAGCCCGCCATGGCCGCACGCCCCGTGCGCATGGCCGTGGTCAACAGCCAGGGGCGCTACGCCGCCGAGTACGACGCCGCCCTCACCGACCAGCTCTTTGACCAGCTGGCCGGGCTGCTCAGCGAGGCCCTGGCCAGCGCCCAGGCCCCCCGGCAGGTGGACCGCAGCGCCTGGCGGCAGGCCCTGTGTGAGCCGGGTGTGTACTTCGACCTGCTGGGGGACGTGCCCCTGGACGCCCTGTACGCCTGGCTGGGCGAGGGGGGGAGCAACCCCAGCCTGCCCGGGGCCGCCGTGCGCCGCCTGGCGGTGGTGCGGGAGGGGGAGAACACCGCGCTGTACTATTGCAGCCAGGAGGACGGGCGCTACTACGCCTGCTCCACCGCCCTGGCCTACCCCGGCCATATGGAGAACACCCTGGAGGCCTACAGCCCCAACGGGGCCATCTTCGCCTTCCAGTCAGAGCAGGAGGGGCTGGAGAGCCTGGGGGGCGACATGCTCCTCACCGCCCAGGCCCCCAGTCCCAGGGGCTACCGGGGGACAAACCCCTTCGCCCTGGGGGACAGCGTGCAGGTGGAGCGGCTCCAGCAGGCCCTGGGCTTCCGGGTGCAGGAGAGCTCGGTGTACGAGATCCCCGGCGGCGTGCGGGTGCGGGAGGGCCAGGAGACCCTGGAGGTGCAGAGCAGCGGCATTGTGCGCTACCACGCCGCACAGACCTCCGCCTCCCGCTACCAGGTGGAGGGGGAGTCCTCCGCCGCCCTCATCGAGGCCGCCCGCGCCCTGGCCCAGAGCACCCTGGGGGAGAGCTGCGGGGCCGCACGCCTCTACCTGGACAGCCTGGAGCGGCAGGAGGACGGCAGCTGGACGGTGCGCTTCGGCTACTGCCTGGACGGGGCCGCCGTGGATGTGGCCGCCACCGGCTGGGCCGCAGAGTTTACCGTGGAGGAGGGGTATATCACCGGCTACACCCTCCACTTCCGCAGCTATGAGGAGACGGGACAGCGGGTGAGCCAGCTCCCCCTGGCCCAGGCCGCCGCCGCCCTGGAGGCCCTGGACGGGGCGGGCAGGGAGCTGCTGGTGTGCTACACCGACAGCGGCGAGACTGTGACAGCCGGATGGACGGCGGAGTAGGATATGGAGTGGTCGAAGCTGAAAAACTGCATCATCCTGCTGCTGGTGTGCGCCAACGGGTTTCTCCTGCTGCTCACCGGCGGCACCGCCTGGCGCAGCGCCAACTATGACCGCCAGGCCGCCCTGGAGGCCGTGCAGGCCCTGGAGGGGGCGGGCATCTCCTTCGCGCCCGCCCAGCCCCCGGAGAATACCGCCCTTCTCCCCCTCTCCTTCCAGCGGGACCGGGAGGGGGAGGAGCAGGCCGCCCGCGCCCTGCTGGGAGAGGTGGAGGAGCAGGACACCGGCGGCGGCGTGCGGGTGATCTACACCGGCGCGGCCGGCTCCCTCCAGTTCGCCATGGACGGCACCTTCCAGCTGGAGCTGGAGGAGGGGACCGTCACCGCCGCCGGAGAGGCACGCCGCCAGGAGAGCCAGCGGGTGCTGGAACAGCTGGGCTTTGAGGGGAAGCTGCTGGAGGAGGAGGAGCAGGGGGATACCCTCACCCTCACCTACCGCCAGAGCTGGCAGGGGACCCCCGTCTTCTCCTGCACCGCCGTCCTCACCTGGCGGGGGGAGAGCCTGGTGAGCGTACAGGGCCGCCGCCTGGCCGGTCAGACCGACCCCCAGGAGGGGACGTGCCTGGACACCGCCACCGTGCTGGTGCGCTTCCTCTCCGCGGTCAGCCGGGGCGGGTACGTCTTCTCCGCCGTGGAGGCCATGACC
>CALWWS010000138.1 GCA_944385305.1 uncultured Oscillospiraceae bacterium
GAGGAGAGAAAGGCCAGCTTCCCCGTCATGTCAAACAGCCCAACCGTAATGTTGGAGTTTCCCACATCTACAGCCAGGATCATGCCCTGCTCCCCCCCTTTTCCAGACAGTTCAACCCATTTTAGCAGAAAGGGTGCGGGCCGTCAAGACGGCCCGCACCCTGAAAGGAGGCAATCAGATGTGCTGGCAGATGAGATCGCCCATCTGGCGGGTGCCGATGGGGGTAACACCCGGCTCGGCGATATCCGGGGTGCGCCAGCCCTCGGCCAGAACGGCGTCCACCGCCCCCTCAATGGCGTCGGCCTCCGCCGGGCGCTGGAAGGAGTAGCGGAACATCATGGCCACAGAGAGGATGGTGGCGATGGGATTGGCCTTGTCCTGCCCGGCAATATCCGGGGCGGAGCCGTGGATGGGCTCATACAGACCGGGGGCGCTGTCGCCGATGGAGGCGGAGGGCAGCAGCCCGATGGAGCCGGTAATCATGGAGGCCTCGTCGGAGAGAATGTCGCCAAACATGTTCTCGGTGACCACCACGTCGAACTGACCGGGATCCCGCACCAGCTGCATGGCGCAGTTGTCCACCAGCACGTCCTCGTACTGCACATCGGTATACTCCTGGGCCAGGCGGTGCATTACGCTGCGCCACAGCCGGCTGGTTTCCAGTACGTTGGCCTTGTCCACACTGGACACCTTGCCCCGGCGCAGGCGGGCCAGCTCAAAGGCACGGCGGCCAATGCGCTCAATCTCCATCTCGGAGTAGGCCATCAGGTCGGTGGCCTCCATCCCGCGGTCAGCGGTTTCGTATTTGTCCCGCTTGCCGAAGTAGATGCCGCCGGTGAGCTCCCGCACCATCATCAGGTCAATACCCTTCAGGGCGGTTTCCTTCTTCAGGGGGCAGGCGTCCGCCATAGCGGGACGCAGGGCGGCGGGGCGCAGATTGGCGTAGAGGCCAAGGTCCTTGCGGATGGCCAGCAGGGCGGTTTCAGGCCGCTGCTCGGCGGGCTTGTCCGCACCCCACTTGGGGCCGCCCACGGCGCCCAGCAGCACCGCGTCGCAGGCCTTGCACTTCTCCGCCGTGCCGTCCGGGTAGCTCTTCCCCACCGCGTCGGTGGCGCAGCCGCCCATCAGTACGTCTACCAACTCATAGCTGTGGCCAAATTTCTTGCCTACGGCCTCCAGCACTTTGACGGCCTCACCCACTACCTCGGGGCCGATGCCGTCGCCCCGGATAAGTGCAATCTTGTAGTTCATCTGGCTACACCTCTCGCTTTCAGGGAGTTGAGCAGGCCGCCGGCCTGGATAATGCCGTCCACAAAGGCGGGGAACGGCGCGGCCTGCCAGGTCTTGTCCTGGGTCACATCCCGGATAACGCCGGTGCCGAAGTCCACCTCAACCGTATCCCCGGCCTGAATGGCCGCGGCGGCCTCGGGGCACTCCATGATGGGGAAGCCGATGTTGATGGCGTTGCGGTAGAAGATCCGGGCGAAGGAGGCGGCGATGACGCACTTCACGCCGCAGGCCTTCAGGGACAGGGGGGCGTGCTCCCGGGAGGAGCCGCAGCCGAAATTGGCCCCCGCCACCACAATATCTCCCTGCTCCACGGTGGAAGCAAACTGAGCGTCGATGTCCTCCATGCAGTGGGAGGCCAGGGACTTCTCGTCCGGGGCGTTCAGGTAGCGGGCAGGGATGATCACGTCGGTATCCACGTTATCTCCGTATTTGTAAACCTTCATTGCCTTACACCTCCGTTACAGCTTTCTGGGGTCGGCCAGGCAGCCGGCCACAGCGGACGCGGCGGCCACGGCGGGGTTGGCCAGGATGATCTCCGAGGAGACGGGGCCCATGCGGCCCACAAAATTCCGGTTGGTGGTGGAGACCGCCCGCTCGTTGTCGGACAGTACGCCCATGTGTCCACCCAGGCAGGGGCCGCAGGTGGGAGTGGACACGGCGCAGCCGGACTCAATAAAGGTCTGAATCAGGCCCTCTGCCATGGCGTCCAGGGTGATCTGCTGGGTAGCGGGGATGACGATACAGCGTACCCCGTCGGCCACCTTGCGGCCCTTGAGCACCGCGGCGGCCTGCCGCAGGTCATCCAGCCGCCCGTTGGTGCACGAGCCGATGACTACCTGCTGGATGGGGGTGCCCTCCACCTGGTCGATGGTGCGGGTGTTGGAGGGCAGATGGGGCAGAGCCACCGTGGGCTGGAGGGCGGACAGGTCGATGACAATCTCCTGGTCGTACACTGCGTCGGGATCGGCCTCCACAGCCTCCCAGGGGCGGTTGACCCGCCCGGCCAGGTAGGCCCGGGTCTTGTCGTCCACGGGGAAGATGCCGTTCTTGGCCCCCGCCTCAATGGCCATGTTGGCGATGGTGAAGCGGTCGTCCATGGACAGCTCCCCCACCCCCTCCCCGGCAAACTCCAGGGACTTGTACAAAGCGCCGTCCACCCCGATGGTGCCGATGAGGTGGAGAATCACGTCCTTGCCGGACACGCAGGGCTGCAGCTTGCCGGTGAGAGTCACCTTGATGGCGGCGGGCACCCGGAACCAGGCAAGGCCGGTGGCCATGCCGGCGGCCATGTCGGTGGAGCCCACGCCGGTGGAGAACATGCCCACCGCGCCGTAGGTACAGGTGTGGGAGTCGGCGCCGATCATGGCCTCACCGGGGGCCACCAAGCCCTGCTCGGGGAGCAGAGCGTGCTCCACACCCATGCAGCCAACGTCATAGAAATGGGTGATGTGAAACTCCTTGGCAAACTCCCGGGCCTGGGCGCACAGCTGCGCCGACTTGATGTCCTTGCAGGGGGTGGAGTGGTCCATGACAAGGGCGATCTTGTCCTTGGCAAATACCTGGGTCAGGCCCGCCTTGCGGAACTCGGTGATGGCCACCGGAGCGGTGATATCGTTGCCCAAAACCAGATCCAGCTTGCCCTCCACCAGCTGGCCGGCCTCCACATGGTCCAGTCCGGCGTGGCGGGCCAGGATCTTTTGGGTCATGGTCATTCCCATTTCGGATAACCTCCTTATTTTTCTTTGCTACAGCATAGCATACGGGTTGCACAAAGAATGTAAAGCGTGTTACAATTATCAAAAGAGGTGATAAATATGGCTGCGAAGGACCGCTGGGCCCCCCTGGCAGAGGGGCGGCGCGTTCTGGTCTATGTGCCGGGACAGATGATCTATCTCCAGGACACCGAGGCGAGCCAATTTTACTACATTCTCTCCGGTACGGTAAAGTGCTTTATCAGCTCCAGCGGCGGAGATGAGCGCACCCTCACCCACCACCGGGCAGGAGAGCTGATTGGGGAGGCCGCCTTCTTTGACCGGCAGCCCCGGGTGTCCTCCGCCGTGGCGGTGACCCGCTGCACGCTGGTGAGCGTGGATCGGGAGCATCTGGAGGCGGTGTTTGCCCGCCACCCGGAGCTGGCCGTAGCCATGCTGGAGTATCTGGCCCGCACGGTGCGGCTGCTCTCCGCCCATGTGGACAGCGCCTTTCTTCAGGCCGACCGCCGGGTGGCCCGGCACCTGCTCTCCCTCTCCCCCACCCCCGACGGTCTGCTCCGCTGTACCCATGAGGAGATCGGCTCCTCGGTGGGGGTGAGCCGGGTGACGGTCAGCCGGGTCTTGAGCGAATTTGACCGCCGGGGCTGGATTGAGACGGGCTATAAGAGTGTGACTCTCCGTGACCGCGCCGCCCTGGAGGCCCTGGTTGCCGGTACAGGGACATAAAACTTCATGCGCCAAGAGCGCACCACGAAAACAGGCAAAGGCTTGTGGCGCATAAAGTTTATGCGCATATGGGCCGTCCCGGCCCATGCGCTTTAATTTCATGGCCGTGCCGCTGAAAGCAGCACATGGCCAATTTTGCTATGCTTTTGCATAGCAAAAAGGCCGTTGGACACGCACAGCCTGCGTGCCAACGGCCTTTTTATGTCTGTCAGAGAATGATGCAGATAAGCCCCCCGGAGCCTTCGTTGATGATCCGCTGAAGGGTCTCCTGGAGCTTGCCTCTGGCGTCCTCCGGCATCCGCTTGAGCTTGGCGTTGAGATCCTCACTGACCAGCTCGTGGAAGGATTTTCCGAAGATATTGGACTGCCAGATGGCCTTGGTATCCCCTTCAAATTCCTGGAGGAGGAAGTTGACCATCTCCTCAGATTGCTTCTCGCTGCCCACAATGGGAGAGACCTCGGTCTCGATGTCCGCCCGGATCATGTGGATGGAGGGGGCGGAGGCCTTGAGGCGCACGCCGTAGCGCCCGCCCTGGCGGACGATCTCCGGATCCTCCAGCACCAGCTCGTCGGTGCCGGGCACCACAATGCCGTAGCCCGTCTCCTTTACCTCCTCCAGGGCCCCCGCTACCTTGTCGTACTCCCGCTTTACCTGGGCCAGGCGGGAGAGCAGCCCCAGCAGGTCCCCGTCGTCGTGGACCTCGAAGCCGGACTGCTGGGAGAGGGTCTCGTAGAACAGGCTGCGGGGCAGCTCCAGCTGGGCCACCGCCAGGCCGGTACCCAGGCTGATGGAGGTGATGCGCACTCCGCTCACCGTGTCGCACTCCCCGATGGCCCCCACAGTTTTCTCCACGTCCCGGATGCGGCGCATACCGGCGGCCCCCGTACGGATGGCGCTGTACAGCCCGCTCTTGATGGGATGGCCATAGGGCAGGGCGTCCACCCAAGGGGGCAGGAAGAGATCCAGCTCCTTCACGGGGAACTCATAGAGCACTCCCTTGATGATGTGGGTGATGCTCTCCTCATCCAGCTCCAGGCAGTTTGCCGCCACCACGGTGACGTCGTAGCGGGAGGCCAGGTCGGCCCGGATGGCCTGGGCCCGCTGGCTGTCGGGCTGGGCGGAGTTGAGCAGCACCAGGAAGGGCTTTCCAAGCTCCTTCAGCTCTCCAATCACCCGCTCCTCCGCCTCCAGATAGTCCTCCCGGGGGATGTCGGTGATGGTGCCGTCCGTGGTGACCACGATCCCGATGGTGGAGTGCTCCGCGATGACCTTCCGGGTGCCGATCTCCGCCGCCTCGGACATGGGAATTTCATAGTCAAACCAGGGGGTGGTGACCATGCGGGGGGCGTCGTCCTCCAGGGAGCCCACCGCCCCGGGAACCAGATAGCCCACGCAGTCGATGAGGCGCACGGAGAAGGAGGCGCCGTTCTCCATGGTGACCTCCACCGCCTCCTCGGGCACAAACTTGGGCTCAGCGGTCATGATGGTGCGCCCCGAGCCGCTCTGGGGCAGCTCATCCCGGGCCCGCTCCCGGCGGTAGACGTTTTCCATGTTGGGGATAACCAGGGTCTCCATAAACCGCTTGATGAAGGTGGATTTTCCCGTCCGCACCGGCCCCACCACGCCGATGTAAATGTCCCCCTCGGTACGCAGGGCGATATCCTCGTAGATCTTGCGCTCTTCCAACAGCAATTCCTCCTTCGGCCCCACGAGCCGGTCGTTTTCTCTACATACCTATGGGGATAAGCCGTGAAATATTCCATCTGATGTCCCATCTTTGAGGGACAAAAGGGCCGGGGGCGCGGCTTTTCGCCGCGCCCCCGGCGCATTTACCTGGTGCGGGGGATGAGCAGCAGCTCTCCCGCCGGCAGCTCCTCCTGTTCCAGATCGTTGGCCTGCATGATGTCCCTGGCAGTGGTGCAGTAGGCCTTGGCGATATCCCACAGCCGCTCCCCCGCACCCACGGTGCGCAGCACAATGGAGGGCTGCTCCACACCCTGACCGGGGGCCTCCTCCTCCAGGCGGATATTTTCCACCCCTGCTGTCTTTTTCACAGACAGGGCCACCACCTGGAAGTCCAGGGGAAATCGCACTTCAACCCCGCCCGAGGTGGGGGCGGCATACACCTGCCCGGGGGCGGAGCAAACGCAGGAGCACACCGCGTCCGCGGGCAGCTCCACCGGACAGGAGACGGGAATGGTGCGGGTGACCCCGGAGACGGCCCCCTCCTCATCCATACACAGCAGGCTGACGGTGACCTGGGCGGTGAGGTTGAGCCGCTCGCCCTCCCGGCTCTGGGCCACTGTACCGATGGTGACATAGGCGTCGGCCACCTCCCGGGCCAGCGCGCCGGTCTCCAGGATCTCCCGCACGGTCTGACGCCGGACCCCCTGCTCCAGAAGCTGGCTGAGGCTGTAGGTGCGAAAGTCCGGGACAAGGGTGTGGGTGGTGGAGTACACGTCGGACAGCATGGCTACGCTGCGGGTCTCCCGCACAACGGCCTGGGCCAGCAGCTCCAGAGCCACGCTCACAGTGCGCCCATCTCCCCCATCCAGGGTACAGGCGCAGGAGAGAGGCACCACCTGAATTTCACAGGCGGACTCCTCCCCTGCCCCAACCACCTCCATGATCTGTGAGAAGGGCAGCTCAAATTCCGCCGTGAATAGTCCGCCGTCCGTCCCCCGGCAGAGGGTCTGAAGCTGGGCGCTGCCCTTGAAGATCAGCTTGTTGCCGATGATCTTAGACTCCGTGCAGCACACGCACAGGCGGTGGCGCAGCAGCTCCTCTGCCTCCGGTCTGCCCCCCGGGAGGTTCAGATCGTCGGTAAAGGGAAAGGACTTTTCCTCCACATTGGCGACCACGCAGGTCTCCTGTCTCTGGGTAAGCTGCTCCACCCCCGCTGTCTCGGGATTGGTCACACCGGCGCAGATCTCCTCCTGCACCGGGGCGTAGACCGCAACACACACGGCCAGATTTACTTTAACCAGCACCTTGCGGGGATTGAGCAGCCGGGTCTCGGCGCTCTGTACCCTGGGCACCGCCACCACGCTGCACCCGGCGTGGATGCCCGGGCTGTCGGCGGTACAGGAAAAGGGGATACTCACCTCCATGCGCCGCATGCCCTGGGCGCCGTCGGGCAGGTAGAGCACGGCGGCGTATATCGTGCCGCTGATCTCCGCCCTCCCCTCCTGGGCCTGCTTTCCGCTCAAACAGACCTGCCCCTCGGTGTCGCAGATGGTTAAAATATCCGGACAGGCGTCGGGGACAATGGCCTCCAGCATCTCCTCCCGGCACACAGTGGTGTTCAGCACGGTCTCAAAGCCGTTCAGCTGTGTCCGCTCCAGTTCCAGCTCCATAGCATTCCACTCCTTGTACGGGCTCTGCGGCCCTTTTTCACGCAATTGCTACTGCAACTATATGTACAAGGGCGGCCGGCTATGACTGGCCCAGCTCAGCGCAGGCCGAAAATCGTCTTAAGGATTCCGCTCAGCGCCTTGGGTGACTTGACCACGACAATCTTCATAGCGATGCCTCCAATCTAACTGTGAAACTTCTCTTTCAGCCAATGCCTCCCCCGGCAGCCGCAGTAGGCACCCAGCCCGAACAGAATCAGGCCGGCCGGGTGGAGCAAGATGGCCGCAGCGCCTGCACAGATCACTGCCGCCGCGCAGGTTCTTCGGTTTACCCAGGCAGGCAGGGACAACAAAACGGCCGCCTCCTCTCCGTATCTGGTCTAACCCAGTATACGCGGGAGACGGCCGCCGGTGACAGCGGTAAGATTTAAATGCGCTGGCTGCGGATGAGCAGGGCGTGCCCCCTGCCCACGGTGAGGGTCATCTCCTCCCCCGCCGGTTCGTTGCTTACCGTAAAGGTATCCCCCCGGGTGAGCGCGGCGTTTTGCAGAGGGTATTTCACCCCCTCCAGAGTGACGCCCTCCACCCGGGTATCCAGGGGAATGAGGGAGAGGTAGCGGTAAGGGGGCCTGTTGGTCAGTCGGAGGGTCTCCTCCGCCAGCAGCCTGGCCTCGTTGTCCCCATCCACGATGATTGCCCGGCCGCCCCGGGCGGCAATCCACTCCAGCAGCATCAGGTTGGAGGCGGTGTGATCCAGCCGCCCCCCGGTGCAGCCGCACAGCAGCAGTTCCTCCGCGCCCAGGGACAGGGCATGGGAGACCGCCGCCTGAAGGTCGGTAAAATCCTTCTCAGCCGGCAGGGTCATGCAGGGTACCTGTCCGCTCTCCTTCCCGCCCGAGTCCCAGTCCCCGATGAGAAAGTCGGGGCGCAGCCCCAATGCGGCGGCGTGGAGCGCCCCGCCGTCGGCGCAGAGCACCAGGGCGTCCCTGTGCTGCTCCAGATAGGGCTGGAGAAAGCCCCAGTCCTCCACCGGAGCCGCGCCGAAGATCAGCGCCTGTTTTCTGGTTTCAGCTGCCATTGGGGCACTTCCTTTGCCTGCTGATAGAGCCGCACATAGCTGGCGTGCCGGCTGGCGGGAATTTCCCCCCGGCTGACCGCCGCAAGAACTGCACAGCCCTTTTCCTTTACATGAGAGCAGCCGGTGAACCGGCACTGCTCCAGGTAGGGGGCAAACTCCCGGAAGGTGTACTGCAGCTCCTCCGGCCGGCGCAGCTCCATCTCGTCGGCGTCAAAGGAGGAGAAGCCGGGCGTATCCGCCACAATAGCCCCGTTTTTTAAGCGAAAGAGCTCCACATGGCGGGTAGTGTGCCGCCCCCGGCCCAGTTTGTCGGATACCTGCCCTACCTGGAGGCGGAAGCCTGGCTCCAGGGCGTTGAGAATGCTGGACTTCCCCACCCCGGAATTTCCTGTAAAGGCACATACCTTTCCGGCAATGAGGCGGGCCAGATCCTCCATCCCCTCCCCGGTCTCCGCGCTGACCCGCAGGGTGGGAAAGCCCGCCTGCCGGTAGGTGGCGTAGAGCTCCTCCGCATCGTCCAGGTCGCATTTGTTAATGCAGACGATGCACTGGCAGCTGCGCCCTTCGGCGATGGAGATTACCCGGTCGATGAGAAAGGGGTCGGTGACCGGAATGGCCCCTGAAGCGATGATCACCAGGCAGTCGATATTGGCCACCGCCGGGCGCTGGAACTGGTTTTTCCGGGGCAGCACCTCATCCAGAATGCCCGCGCCGTCCTCCAGGGGGGTAAAACAAACCCGATCCCCCACCAAAGGGCTCACCCTCTGGTGGCGGAGCTTGCCCCTGCCCCGGCAGGCGGTAAGCGTCCCGGTGCCGTTATCCACATAGTAGAAGCCGCTCAGGGCCTTTAAAATCACGCCTTCCGCCATGTTCCGTCAGGCCCCGAAATTCATTTCAATGGTCTTGCTCAGTGCCCCGTCAATATAGACGCTCACCGTCTGGATGCCTGTGCCGTAGACCGTGGCGGGGATGGAGACCAGCTTGGTGTCCACCACGTTGGTGTACACGGTGGTATCCCCCACCTTGATTTCCACGGTGACCGACTCCCGGCCGTCGTCGGGCAGCTCCACCTGCACGGTGCGGTAGGTGGGAGTGGGCTGACCGCTCCCCTCGGAAGGAGTGGAGGGAGAGGGACTGGGAGATGGACTGGTGGTGGGGTCGCCCGGGCTGGTGGTGGGCGTACTGGGATCGGGCCCCTTACTCACCCGGAAGTTGATGGTGGTCCCTTCATCCACCTGGGTGGAGGCGGGAATGCTCTGATAGGTGACGGAGCCGGCGGGGATATCGTCGCTGAACTCCTCGTCTACCGTGCCCACTACCAGACCCTGCTCTGTGGCGGCCTTCTCCGCCTCCTCCAGGGTCATGCGCAGATAGGAGATGACATTTACCTGCTTCACCTCGGGCCCCAGGCTGACCACCAGGGTCACCTGGGTCACGCCGGTGAGGTCGGTGCCAGGCTCCGGCGTCTGGGAGATGACATAGCCCTTGGTGTACTCGTCGGAGTGCTCCTCCTGGATGATGATGTTGGCCGAGGCGATCCCCTGGGACTCCAGCAGGCTAATGGCCACCCGCTGGTCTTTATTCTCCAGGTTGGGCATGGTTCCGCCCTCTACCTCGGGCACGCCCTGTTCCCCGGAGGAGCCGCCGCTTACGCTCACAGTGATGGTGGCCCCCTTCTGGGCGTTCATGCCGCTCTCCGGGCTCTGTTCCACAATCTGACCCGCCGGCTGGGTGCTGGCTACCACGTCGCCTTGTACCACCACAAATTCATATTTTATCACATCTTCATCCGCCCGGGCTTGTTCGATGGTCATGCCCAGCAGGTTGGGAACGCTGTAGCTCTCCTCCCCGGTGCCCAGCATGGGGCTGAGGAAGGACACCCACAAAAAGGCTACAATGGCGATGAGAAAGACCACGATGGCGCCGATGGCCAGAAAGACAGGCAGACGGCTGCCCTTATCCTCCCGGCGCTCCCCATCCTCGTACTCGTCATAGGTATCCCGATAGCGCTCCCTGCGGCGGGAGGACTGGCTCTTCCGTGGCCGGGGGGAGGGTCTGCGCGGCTCTTCCTCCTCTGCCGTGCGGGGGGAGTGGGCGGGCTGGGCCTTTACATTGTGGGGAGTGTTGGCCCCCAGCACCTGGGTGGGCTCATCCCCGTCGCCGGTGAGCAGGTCGGCGGGAGTGTAGTCAAAGTTGATGCTGGGATTTTTCCGGAACTCCTCCAGATCGGCCAGCATGGCGTCGGCGGAGATATAGCGCTGGTTGACGTCGGAGGCCATGGCCTTCATGGTGATAGCCTCCAGGGCCTCGGGGATCTCCGGGTCAATCTCCCTGGGAGAGAGGGGAATGGAATTGATATGCTGAATGGCCACCGAGACCGGGGAGTCTCCCTCGTAGGGCAGACGTCCGGTGATCATCTCGTAGAGCACCACACCGGCGGAGTAGATGTCGCTGCGGGCGTCAATGTGGCTGCCTCTGGCCTGCTCGGGGGAGATATAGTGCACCGATCCCAGGGCCTCCTGGGTGAGGGTGGCCTGGGCGGCGGAGGTGAGCCGGGCGATGCCGAAATCGGCCACCTTCAGGCTGCCGTCCCGCAGCACCATCATGTTGTGGGGCTTGATGTCCCGGTGGATGATGCCCCGGCTGTGGGCGTGAGAGAGGGCCTTCATAATCTGGGTGATGAAGTGCAGCGCCTCTTTCCAGGAGAGCTCCTCCCCCTTTTTCTGCATATACTGCTTGAGCGTGATGCCGTCAATGAGCTCCATGACGATATAGTCCAGATCGCTGGAGCGGGACACGTCGTACACCGCCACAATATTGGGGTGAGAGAGCATGGCGACGGCCTGGGACTCGTCGTGGAAGCGGCGGCGGAACTCCGCGTCCTGGGCCAGCTCGTCCTTAAGAATCTTTACCGCCACCAGGCGGTTGAGCCGGTGGCAGCGGGCCTTGTACACCACGGCCATGCCGCCGGTGCCCACCCGCTCCAGAAGCTCATATCGGTTGTCGAGTAACTTCCCTATGTATTGATCCATAGTTCATTACCCCCTTAGACAATTTGGAAGAGAACAACGGTGACGTTGTCCGGCGCCCCTCTGGAGAGCGCGATGTCCAAAAGCCGCCTGCAGCACTCCTCCGGCGGCCCGCCGTGGAGAGCCTCATAGAGCATTTCCTGGTCGGTGACTACGTTGGACAGCCCGTCGGAGCACAGCAGGAGGAAGTCCCCCTTCTCCAGCCGCTTCTCATACAGGTCGGCCCGGATGTGGGACTCCGCCCCCAGAGCCCGGGTGATCAGGTTTTTCCGCGGGTGGGTGCGGGCCTGCTCAGGGGTGATCTGTCCCCGCACCATCAGATCCTCCACCACGGAGTGATCCCGGGTCACCTTCACAATCCCGTCCTCGCTGATGTGGTAGGCCCGGCTGTCCCCGATGTTGAGCAGGTAGGCGGTGGGCTCGGCCAGGATGACCGCCACCATGGTGGTGCCCATGCCCCGGCAGTCCGGGTCGGTCTGGGCCCGGTGGAACACCGCCTGGTTGGCCTGCTCCGCCGCGTACTGCAGCAGGGCGGGAGGCGCGTCGGGCACCTCCCCCGTCTGATTCTGGAGGGCGTCCACAAAGGTCTCCACCGCCAGCAGGCTGGCAATGTTGCCCGCCCGGGCGCCGCCCATGCCGTCGCACACCACCCCCACCGCCAGGGTGCCGGAGGGGAGGTCTAAGTAAAATCCGTCCTGATTCTGCTGGCGTACCGACCCCGTGTCGGTGATGCCCCATGCATGTATCATGTTCTATACGCCTCTTTCCCGCGCCAGTGTCCTCTGCGCGACCCACCTCTGCGCGGCCGGGTGGGCGCTGTGTTTACTGCGGTGTCTCCGTCTGCCGCCCCTCTTCCTCCAGCATGCGCTTGCGGCGCAGTTGGCCGCAGGAGGCGTCGATGTCCCCTCCCAGTTTGCGGCGGACGGTGGCGGTGATCCCGTGGCTCTCCAGCCGCTTCTGAAAGGCCGCCGTCCGGCGGCTGGGCTTGAGGGGACTCTCCGCCACGTGGTTGAGGGGGATGAGATTCACATGCCCCGGCATGCCCCGCAGACGGCTGGCCAGAAGATCGGCCTGCCAGTCAGCGTCGTTCACCCCGTCCACCATGGCGTACTCATAGGAGATGCGCCGTCCGGTGCGCTCAAAATACCGGCGGCAGCAGGCGAAGAGCCGATCCACTCCCACGCTCCGGTTCACCGGCATCAGCCGGGAACGGGTTTCGTCATCCGGGGCGTGGAGGGATACCGACAGGGTCAATTGTAACTGATACTCCGCCAGCTTGTCAATTTTTTCAGTCAGGCCGCAGGTGGACAGGGAGATATGGCGCATGCCGATGTTCATCCCCTCCGGGCTGTTGACCAGCTCCAGAAAGCGCAGCACGTTGTCAAAATTGTCCAGCGGCTCCCCGATGCCCATAAGCACGATGTTGCTCACCGGAAGGCCGGAGTCCAGCTGGGTGAAGAGCACCTGATCCAGCATCTCCCCCGCCGTGAGATCCCGCACCTTCCCCCCCAGGGTGGAGGCGCAGAAGGCGCAGCCCATCCGGCAGCCCACCTGGGAGGAGATACAAACAGTATTCCCATGATGGTAGCGCATCAAAACCGTCTCGATGCAGTTTCCGTCCCCCAGACGCCAGAGATATTTGACGGTGCCGTCCTCCCTGGAGATCTGCCTGCGCTCCACCACCGGAGGACGCAGGGAGCACCGCTCTGCCAGCTTCTCCCGCAGAGGTTTGGACAGGTTGCTCATCTTCTCAAAGCTGTCCGCCCCCTGGTGGAGCCAGCGGAAAACCTGCTTGGCCCGGAAGGCGGGCTCTCCCAGCTCTGCCAGCAGCGCGGTGATCTCCGCCTGGTTCATGGATTTGATGTCTATCATACCCGCCTCCTGAGCCGCGCAAAGAAAAGCCGTCGGTGCCGTGGATGTGGGGCCACAGGGTCACCATACCCTCCGAGCCGTCCACCGGGTCGGGCAGTTGAAACGGCTCC
>CALWWS010000139.1 GCA_944385305.1 uncultured Oscillospiraceae bacterium
TGGAGGCCAGCTCCTCCAGCATCTCGATGTCCCCCTCCTCCCCCTTGCCCTGGGTAATGCGCTCCAGAATCTCCAGCATGCGCTTGGTACCCACCCGGCAGGGCAGGCACTTGCCGCCGCTCTCGTCCCGGATGAAGTCCATGAAGTAGCGGGCGGTGTCCACCATGCAGGTGTCCTCGTTCATCACGATGAGGCCGCCCGAACCCATGATGGCCCCCAGGGCGGACAGGGATTCATAGTCCACGGTGACATTCAAATGCTCCCGGGTGAGGCAGCCGCCGGATGGGCCGCCGGACTGGATGGCCTTGAATCCCTTGCCGTCCACAATGCCGCCGCCGATCTTGTAGATGATATCCCCCAGCACGGTGCCCATGGGCACCTCGATGATACCCGCGTTCACAATGTCCCCCGCCAGGGCGAACACCTTAGTGCCCTTGCTCTTCTCGGTGCCCAGGGCGCTGTACCAGGCGGCGCCGTTGAGGATGATGGGGGCCACGTTGGCCAGGGTCTCCACGTTGTTGATGATGGTGGGCTTTTCAAACAGGCCGGACTCGAAGGGGAAGGGGGGCTTCTGCCGGGGCTCGCCTCGCATGCCCTCGATGGAGGCCAGCAGGGCGGTCTCCTCGCCGCAGACGAAGGCGCCCGCGCCGATGCGGATCTCCAGATCGAAGTTGATCCCCGAGCCCAGGATGTTCACACCCAGCAGCCCGGCCTCCCGGGCCTGCTCAATGGCGGCGCCCAGCCGCTCCACCGCCAGGGGGTACTCCGCCCGGACGTAGACATAGCCCTTATCCGCCCCGATGGCATAGCCGCCCAGCAGCATGCCCTCGATGATGGAGTGGGGGTCCCCCTCCAGCACGGAGCGGTCCATGAACGCGCCGGGGTCGCCCTCGTCCGCGTTGCACACCATGTACTTCTGCCCCTTGGGGGCCTTCATGCCGGCCTCCCACTTCACGCCGGTGGGGAAGCCCGCGCCGCCCCGGCCCCGCAGGCCGGAGGCCTTCATCTCCTCCACCACCTGGGCCGGAGTCATCTCCAGCAGGGCCTTGGCCGCCGCGCCGTAGCCGTCCCGGGCGATGTAGGCCTCCAGGGAGGCGTACTCCATCCGCCCGCAGTTGCGCAGGGCAACCCGCACCTGCTCTTTAAAGAAAGTGATGTCATCCAGCTTGGGTACCCGCTTCTTCTGGGCGCTGTCCCAGAAGGTGTACTCCTCCACCACCTGGCCGGAGACCAGATGGCGCTCCACCACCTGGCGCACCTTGTCCGGGTTCATGGAGGTATAGAAAATGCCGTCCGGCTCCACCAGCATCACCGGCCCGGCGGCGCAGGTGCCCATGCACCCGGTGACCAGCACACCCACCGACTCGGTGAGACCGTAGTCGGCCAGGACCTGCTCCAGGGCCTCTCGCACCTGCTGGCAGTTGGAGGACACGCAGCCCGCGCCGCCGCACACCAGCACCTGCCAGGCGTATTTGCTCTGGCGCTGCTGATAGCCCTGCTTGATCTCGCGCAGGTCTGAAACAGAGTTTACCCGCTTCACTGCTCATCCCCCCATTTCTTGTCATATCGGGCCAGAATGCTCTCCAGCCGCTCAGGCTTCACCTGCTTATACACGGTGTCGTCGATGGACATGGCGGGGGCCAGGCCGCAGGCGCCGATGCACCGGGCTACCTCCAGGGTGAACTTCCGGTCGGCAGTGGTGTCCCCCACCCCTACCTCCAGCAGCTCCTGAAGCCGCTCCACAATCTTCTTGCCGCCCCGCACGTAGCAGGCCGTCCCCAGGCACACCCGGATGGTATGCTCTCCACGGGGCTGTGTGGAGAAGAAGGAGTAGAAGGTCACCACGCCCGACACCTCGGACAGAGGCAGACCCAGCTCGTCGGCCACAATCTGCTGCACCTCCAGGGGGAGGTAGCCATAGATGGTCTGGGCCATATGCAGCACCTGGATCAGGGACCCCTCCCTGCCCCGGTACTCCCGGGCAATCTGCCGGATGCGCTCCTGGAGAACCTGCTCGCTCTCCTCACCGCAGCAGCAGGCACACCGGCTCTCCGCAGCCATTTGAGACATGCCTAACACCTCGTTTTCCTGAAAATCTGATCTCCTTTGATCCATATCCTCCCGGAGATTGTTCCCATCTTACCACGTCTGCTTCCAGAATGGAAATTCGCTTTTTAAACTGCTCATTCAAAAAACAAATAAACCGCACAGTTTACTTACCGTGCGGTTTATACTTTTTCAGCACCCTCTACTCCACCGCTGCACCGGCGGTCAGGCGGGCCTGCTTGACCTGGGCGCGGCACAGCCGCAAAAAGAGGGCCACGGCGGCGTTGGGACTGTCCGCCCGGGCCAGGGCGGTCATCTGGAACAGGCCGGCGGTGCCCGCCACCTGGGGGGCCCGCAGACCGGGCAGGGGGATCTCCGGGTAGTAGCACTGGGGAATGAGGGCGATCACCCCGTCCAGCTGCACCTGGAGCAGAGCCTCCTCCTGCCCCGCGCCGGAGTAGTGGATGGCGGGGCTGAGCCCAAAGGAGCCGAACAGGCCCCGCATCAGGGCGGGAATTCCCTCCCCCGACCGGGTCTGGGGCACCACCAGCCGCTCCTTGGCCAGCTCCGCCGGGTTTACCACAGGCCGGCCGGCCAGGGGATGGCTCTCCCGCATGGCGGCCACCAGGGGCACCGGATAGAGATCCACCCCCTGGAGATCGGACTCCAGCACCCCCTGGGCCCGCAGGGTGACGGCGGCGTCCACCACCCCGTCCCGCACCGCCTCCCGCAGGGAGTCGGCCTGCTGGTAGGAGATGAGGCGCACCCCCACCTGGGGATACTCCTGCCGGAAGCGGTGGAGCACGCCGGGCCACAGCTCCCCGTGGTAAATCCACCGGCAGCCCAGAATCAGGCTGCCCGCAATGCCGTCCCGGTACTCCTGGAGCCGGCGGCGGGCCGCCTCATACCGGGTGAGCACCGCCGCCGCCTCAGGCAGGAAGAGGGCCCCCGCCTCGGTGAGGGAGACCGACTGCCGGTCCCGGCGGAACATCTGCACCCCCAGCTCCTCCTCCAGCTGCACAATGTGGCGGCTGAGGGTGGGCTGGGTCAGATTGAGCTCCTGGGCGGTGCGGCTGAAATTCAGGTGGCGGGCCAGGGTGACAAATTCCGTAAGCAAATTCAGATCCAACTCTCCCGCCTCCTTCAAAATTAGTACGATGAGTTTAGTTTTTTATACCACATTTTACTTTTGTGTGCAAGGGTTAACTTTTTATCAAAGAAACGCCCCGGGCGGAGCGGCGCCTAAGCCGTCCCGTCCAGGGCGTTTTTCCCATGTTTTCTACTGCCGCTTCTTGCGGCCCAGGAAGGTGAGCGCAAAGTAGAGGGCCAGGTACAGGGTGATGGAGGCGCCGGTGGAGGACTCCAGGTAGTAGGAGGTGAGCACCCCCGCGACGCCCGCCGCCACCGCCCCCAGCACGGAAAAGAGGTGGTACTGGCGCATATTGCGGGCCAGGCCCCGGGCCGCCGCGCCGGGGAGGACCAGCAGGGCGTTGATGACCAGCAGGCCCACCCAGGTCATGGACAGGGTGACCACCACAGCGATGGTGGCGTTGAGCAGAGCCTCCTGCCAGAACACCCCGATGCCCCGGCTGTCCGCCAGGGCGGGGTGGACGCTGGCGATCATCAGCCGGTTGAAGGCCCACACCCACAGGGCGGCCACCAGCAGCAGAATGATGGCCAGCAGGCCGATCTTGGCCGGCTCCACGCTCAAAATATCGCCGATGAGGATGCTGTTGAACTTGGTAAAGCTCCCCCCGTCCAGGGTGGCGATGAAGATGCCCAGGGCCACCGCCGTAGAGGAGAACACCCCGATCACCGTGTCGCTGGCCAGGTTGGCCCGGCGGCGGACGTAGGTGAACAGCAGGGCGAACACCAGGGCCAGGATCACCGCGCACCACATGGGGTCGGCCAGACCGCACAGCACCCCGATGGCGATGCCGGTAAAGGCGGAGTGGCCCAGGGCGTCGGAGAAGAAGGACATGCGGCTCTCCACCACCATGGTGGAGAGGATGCCGAACAGGGGCGAGATGACCAGCACCGCCAGCAGGGCGTTTTTCATGAAGATCATGCTCCCCGGCTGGGCCCACTCGAAGGGGAGCAGATCCACCAGGGCGTACCAGACGCTCATGCCTCTCCCCCCTTTCCCAGTCCCAGATGGAACACGGCGTGAAACTCCGGGGAGGAGAGCACCTGGCGGGGCGGGCCCACCCGCAGCACCTCGCTCTTTAGCAGGATCACCTTGTCGGCGTACTGATCCAGGGTGGAGAAGTCGTGGGTGGACAGGAGGATGGACAGGTCAAAGTTGGTGCGGATCTCATCCAGCATGGCCAGCAGCTGCCGCGCCCCCTCCACGTCCACCCCGGAGAGGGGCTCGTCCAGAATCAGGATTTGGGGCATGGGCTCCAGGGCCATGGCCAGCAGCACCCGCTGCAGCTCGCCCCCCGAAAGCGCCCCCAGCCGCCGGTCGATAAGCCCCTGGGCGTGTACCCGGGTGAGGCAGTCCAGCACCCGCCGGCGCAGCTGCCGGGGGATGGGCAGAAAGACGGGATAGCGGGAGATGGCGGCGGTAAAGAAGTCCAGCACACTCACCGGGTCCCCCCGCTGGAAGCTGGGGCTCTGGGGCACGTAGCCGATGAGGGGCCGGGCCGGGCCGCCCCCCGCCGGATGGAATTCAATGCTCCCCGTGTGGGGCACCTGGCCCAGAATGGTGCGGAACAGGGAGCTCTTCCCCGCCCCGTTGGGGCCGATGAGGGCCACGATCTCCCCGCAGTGGAGGTGGAAGCTGACGTTTTTCAGCACCTCTTCCCCGCTGAAGTTCACCCCCAGGTTCTCCACCTTCAGGCAGCAGCTCCCGGCGCAGCCGGGGCCTGTTTCGCCGTGTCTGCGTACGCTCATCCCAACGCCTCCGCTATGGTCTGAAAATTCTTCTCCATGGCCTCCAGGTAGGGCTGGATGCCCGTCCCCTCGCCGCTCATGATCATGTCCAGCTGGTACACCTCCACCCCGGTCTCCCGGGCGATGGCCCGGGCGGTGGCGTCCGAGCCGTTCACCTCGGTGAAGATGGCGGGGATTTGGTATTCCTCAATCAGCTCCACAATCTCCTTGATCTCGGCGGCGGAGGCCTCCGCCCCCTCCTCCTCCTCGATGGCCTTTAAAAGGTTCAGGCCGGCGGCCCGGGCGAAGTACTGAAACCCGTCGTGGAAGGTGATGAGGGGCTTGCCCGCCAGCGCCGAGAGCTTGTCCGGGTCGTACCTCAGGGCGTCGGCGGCGCTGTCAGAGTTTTGATTGTAAACCCCGCCGTGCTCTGAGTCCAGCTCGCCAAGTCCCTGTGCAATATTCGCCAGCATGCAGGCGGCATTCTCGTAGGTCATCCAGAAGTGGGGGTCGTACTCCGTGTCGTGGTCGTGGCCCTCGTGGCCCAGGGCGGGCAGCAGCTCAATCCCCGCCGAGCAGTCAATGACCGGAGCGTCCGACGTGTCCAGGGCGTCGGCCAGAAAGTCCTCCAGCCCCCCGCCGTTTATGAGGATCACATCCGCCCGCTCAATGGCCTTCATGTCCTTCACCGTCAGGGTGTAGTCGTGCAGGCAGGAGGTCTGCTGGCTCACCAGCAGGTTCACCTCCACCCCGTCCACCCCCTGGGCGACGGCGGTGGTGAAGAGATAGACCGGGTAGGTGGTGGCCAGCACGTGCACCACGTCCTCCCCCTCCTCCGCCGGCCGGCCGCCGCAGGCGGACAGGGGCAGCAGGCAGAGGACCAGCAGCAGGGCGGCAATACGTTTTTTCACGGGAACACCTCATACGCGCAGAATAAACAAACACATGTATTATATCCCACCGGGACAGGTTTGTAAAATAAAAAAGGGGCGCGGCAATGCCGCGCCCCTTGGGAGAGTTTTCAATCCGCCCCTGTGTCCGTCCGGAGCAGGCGGCTGTAATAGCCGTCCAGCTGGTAGAGCACGGCGGCAGGGTTGTGGCCGGTGACCCGGTCCTTGGCCACCAGGGTGGTGGTGAGGGCCTGGGCGTACTTGTAAAACAGGCTGTCATGCCCCACGCACAGGCCAACCACGATATTGAGCTGGGTGTCCATTCGGTTGAGGTACTGGGCCTGGAGCACCGGGTTGCACATGTTGGCCCCCACTGCCTTGCAGTCCTCGTCGATGCCCACCAGGCTCTTGTCCGCCATGCCCGCCTTGCAGGCAATGGCGTACACCGTAAAGCCGTGGGCGCGGAGAATGCGGGCCAGAGCCCCGCTCTCCCTGCGCAGGCCGGCGCAGGTGGCGATGCCCAGCCGGGTAAAGCCCATGCGCCGGGCGAAGTCCATGATCTCCTCCACCCGGGTGAGCTTGCAGTACCCCTCGTACTCCGTGCGGGCCGCCGCCTGCATCACCGCCCGGTTCTCCGGCTGGTTGGCAGTTTCCAGGGCCCGCTCCAGCTCGCCGGGCTCCAGCGCGTCGGTGGTGCAGAAGGGCGGGCGGGTTCCCGCCCCGTCAACGCAGCCAACGCTGCCGCAGTCTGCACAGGACAGATGCTCCCGCTCCATGGCGCGCCCCCCTCTCAGTTGGCGTAGAAGTTGATGAGGCAGCCGGCCAGGATGATGGCCCGCTCCTCCGCCGTCATGTTGGGCAGCTTGAGAGTGACCGCCCTCTCCTTCTCACCCTGGATGAGGGTGGCGGAAATCTCCTCCGCCCCCGACTCCAGGGCGGCGCGGATGCCGGGCAGGTAGAGCCGGTCGCCGGGCTGCACGCCCCAGTCCCGCAGGCCCTGGGCCACAAAGGGCAGCATGCCCCAGTTGACCACGTTGGAGCGGTAGCGCTCGGTGGCGTACTCCTCGGCCAGGTTGGCGCAGCCCCCCAGCACCCGCTGGCAGGAGGCGGCCTGCTCCCGGGCGGAGCCGTCACCCGGCTTGAGGGCCATGACCAGGCTGCCCAGGCCGGTGTCCTTGCCGTCGTGGCCCAGCAGGGCCTGCTTCACACTCTCGTCCTCGGGATTCTCCCGGCGCAGCCGCTCCAGAGCCAGCACCTGCTTGGCCCGGGGCACATAGTTGGGGTCCTTCCGGCTCAGAGCGAACTCGGAGAGCTTGATGGGGTTGGAGCGGTAGGAGGAAGTCTCCCCGGAGGGGATGAGCTCGTCGGTGGTGGTCACCGGGTCGTAGATGGCGGAGCAAACGGTGAGCAGCAGATTCTCCGGCAGGGACACCTGCTCCGGCCAGTCGGCAATGTTGGGGCCGAAGACCAGCTCCTCCTCCGCCTTGGGCTTGCCCACCCCGAAGTACACCCGGGATTTATAGGGGGAGTCGTCGTAGTGGAAGGGCTCCACCGCCGGATCCACGGGGGGATGGGGCAGCTCGTCCGCGCCGGTGAGCACGCCGCCCCGCAGGGCGGTGGCGGCAATGGAGCGGGCGTCCATCAGGGCCACGTAGGACACCTGGCCGTCGCTGGGCTTGCTCCCCTCCCGGTTGGGGAAGTTGCGGGTGGAGTGACGGATGGAGAAGGCCCCGTTGGCGGGCACATCCCCCGCGCCGAAGCAGGGGCCGCAGAAGCAGGAGCGCACGCTGGCTCCGGCGGCCATGAGGGCGGCGATGTAGCCACGGCGGGTGAGCTCCAGGTTCACCGGCTGGCTGGTGGGATAGACCGACAGCCAGAAGGCGTCGGAGCCCGTGCTGGCCCCGCACAGCACCTCGGCAGCCCGCACCAGGTTCTGGTAGGTGCCGCCCGAGCAGCCGGCGATGACTCCCTGATCCACCCGGAACTGGCCGTTTACAATCTTCTCCCGCAGGCTGGCGGGCTTGCTCTTGAGCTTGAGCTGGCGCATGGTGTCCTCGTCCACCTGGTGGAGGAGATCGTCCATGTTGGCCTTGAACTCCCGGATGGTGTACACGTTGGAGGGGTGGAAGGGCAGGGCGATCATGGGCTCAATTTTGCCCAGATCCACCTCGATGAGCCCGTCGTAGTATGCCCCCTCGGCGGGCTGCTGGGGATGGTACTCCCCTACCCGGCCCAGCTCCGCCATGTGATCCCGCAGGGTCTGGTCGGCGCACCACACGGAGGAGAGGCAGGTAGTCTCGGTGGTCATCACGTCGATGCCGCTGCGGTAGTCCATGGACATGCTGGCCACGCCGGGGCCGAAGAACTCCATCACCGCGTTTTTCACCACGCCCTCTTTAAAGGTGGCGCCGATGAGGGCCAGGGCTACGTCCTGGGGGCCCACGCCGGGCCGGGGCGCGCCGGTGAGGTAAATCGCGATGACCGGGGGATAGGCGATGTTGTAGGTCTTGCTCAGCAGCTGACGGGCCAGCTCCGGGCCGCCCTCGCCGATGGCCATGGTGCCGTAAGCGCCGTAGCGGGTGTGGGAGTCGGAGCCCAGGATCATCTTCCCGGGGGCGGCGTACCGCTCCCGCATGTAGGAGTGGATCACGCTCTGGTGGGCGGGGACAAACTCGCCGCCGTACTTCTTGGCCGCCGACAGGCCGAAGACGTGGTCGTCCTCGTTGATGGTACCGCCCACGGCGCACAGGGAGTTGTGGCAGTTGGTGAGCACATAGGGCAGGGGGAAGCGCTCCATGCCCGAGGCCCGGGCGGTCTGGATGATGCCCACATAGGTGATGTCGTGGGAGGCCATGGCATCAAACTTGATGGCCAGCTGCTCCATATCCCCCGAGGTGTTGTGGGCCTGGAGAATGGAGTAGGCCATGGTGCCGGTACGGGCCTGAGCCGGGGCGGGCAGGCCGGCGGCCGCCCCCTCCCGCTCCGGCAGAAAAGCCCCGTTTTTATAGTAGACGCCCTGGCGGGTTATCTTCAGCATATTTGATACCTCCGTCGGTTTCAATTTTCAGGATATTTTATCATACCAAATTTTTTGTCAGAACGCAAGGGACGACTGGTGTCTGGCTCCTCTCCCAGAATTTATGTCAACTAAATTTTCCCCCTTCCGTTGACGGGCGGTGTCGAATACGGTAGAATAGACGGGAAGTGACTTTTTCGGGGAGGCCCGTCTGAATATGAAAAGACCCTTGAGCCTATTTCTGCTGTGTGCCGTTCTGCTCTCCCTCCTGCTGCCCGCCCAGGCGGCGGGGCCGGCAGGGGGCGTTTCGGTGTACTTTTTCCAGGAGAGCACCGGGCTGTACGGCAGCCTGACAGATACCGACCGGGTAAACCTCACCCTGAATGGCCAGGCCTTAGAGGCCCAGGACGCCCCCGCCCTGGTGCAGTATCTGCCGGGGGAGAGCAGCGGGCGCACTCTGGTGCCCGTGCGCCTGGTGTCCGAGGCTCTGGGGGCCGACGTGGTGTGGGTGCCCGACACCCGGCAGGTGCTGCTGCTGCGGGAGGGGAGCACCATTGTGCTCACCCTGGGCTCAGCCACTGCGGTGGTGGACGGACAGAGCGTGCAGCTGCCCGACGGGGTGCCCGCCGGGGTGGTGAAGTATGAGGGCAGGGAGAGCACCATGGTGCCCCTGCGCTTTGTCTCCGAGCAGCTGGGGGCCCAGGTGAGCTGGGACAACGACACCTTTACCGCCGCCATCACCGCCCCCGACCTGACTGAGCCCGAGCCCTCACCCAGCCCGGAGCCCTCGCCGGAGCCCTCCCCTTCTCCCGACCCCAGTCCTTCTCCCGACCCCTCGCCGGAGCCCTCCGATCCCACGGCGGAGGACCGGGGCTTCCTCACCGGCATCCAGGTGGACGCCGCCAACTATGTGATCACCCTGAACACCGACCACGTGCCCGAGTACCGGGTGCTGGATCTGGGGGACAGGGTTGTGGTGGATGTGCTGGGGGCGGTGTTCTCCGACCCGCCGGAGGGGATGGTCACCATCCCGGTCAACGGCGAGCTGCTCACCAGCGTGCGCTACGACCAGCATGAGGACGACCTGGGCTACGGCTACCCCCACTCGGTGCGGGTTGTGCTGGATCTCCCCTCGGGGGTGAGCTACTCCAAAAACGTCACCGTGGAGGCGGGAAACCGCCAGGTGCGCATTACCATCACCCCGTCGGAGGACACCACCCCCATCCCCCCGGTGGAGATTGACCCGGACAAGTACACCATTGTGGTGGACCCGGGCCACGACGGCACCACCCTGGGTGCGGTCTACCCCGACGCCAACGGGGTGGACATCTACGAAAAGGATCTCACCCTGTCCATCTCCAACAAGCTGGCCGCGGTGCTCACCCAGGCGGGGTACAACGTGGTGCTCACCCGCACCGGAGAGACGGCGGGGGATCTGTACGAGCGCTCCGAGCTGGCTAATTCCCTGGACGCCGACCTGTTTGTGAGCATCCACTGCAACGCCGCCCCCACAGTGCCCACCTTCCAGGGGCTGTACACCTACCACTACCCCTCCAGCACCCGGGGGGAGGCTTTTGCCCAGTGCGTACAGGACGCGGCCATTGCCGCCACCGGGGCCATCGACCGGGGGATCTCCTCGGCCAACTTTGTGGTGCTGCGGGAGACCTACATGCCCGCCGTGCTGGTGGAGTGCGGCTTTATGACCAACGTGGACGAGCTGACCCTGCTGTGCGATGAGAGCTACCAGCAGAAGCTGGCTGACGGCATCGCCCAGGGTGTGACCGACTACCTCACCTCCCTGGAGGCCGCCCAGGCCCAGGCCGCCCTCCAGGAGTCCGCCGCACCTGCCGAAACGGATACCCCGGCAGAGAGCGCCGCGCTCCAGTAATTTCCCCATAAGAAAACCCCGCCGCCCGGCCCCCAAAGGCCGGACGGCGGGTTATTTTTATGTCTTTTTCTTTAACCACTGCTCCAGCAGGGCGAAGGCCTGGGGGGAGAGGAGCAGCAGGGCGGCCAGGTTGGGCAGGGCCATCAGGCCGTTGAGAATATCCGCCATGCACCACACGGCGGACACATCCCCCATCCCCCCCGCCGCCACCGCCAGCAGATAGACCGCCCGGTAGGGCCCCCGCCAGCGGGAGGTGCCTGTGAGGTGCTCCAGCCCCCGCTCCCCGTAGTAGCTCCACCCCAGCAGGGAGGTGAAGGCAAAGAGCAGCAGGCACACCGCCACCAGCCCTCGCCCCACCGGCCCCAGCACAACGGCGAAGGCGGCGGCGGACAGGGGCGCGCCCACCATGTCGGAGGTCACCTCCCCCGCCCCGATGGCGGCCAGGGCGGTCTGCGGATCGTACACTCCGGTGGTGAGGATCACCAGGGCGGTCACGGAGCACACCACCAGGGTGGCCAGGAACACCTCGAAGATCCCCCACATCCCCTGCCGGGCGGGGTGATCCACCCGGGCGGCGGCGTGGGCCATGGCGGAGGAGCCCATCCCCGCCTCGTTGGTGAACACTCCCCGGGCCACTCCGTAGCGCATGGCGGCGGCCATACTGTAGCCCGCCCCGCCCCCCAGGGCCGCCCGGGGGGCGAAGGCCCCCTCCACAATGGCCTCCAGCGCGCCGGGGATGGCCTGGGCCCGGCAGCACAGCACCGCGCCGCCCCCCGCCAGAAAGAGCAGGGCCATGGCGGGCACCAGCTTCTCGCTCACCCTCCCGATGCGCCCGATGCCCCCCAGAATCACCACCCCGGTGATCAGGGCGGTGCCGATGGCCACCGCCCCCCGGCTCCAGCCCAGGGTGCTCTCCAGGGCGGCGGCGATGGAGTTGGCCTGCACCGCGCTGCCGCCCCCCAGGGAGGCGGCCACGCAGCACGCCGAAAACCACCCCGCCAGAAACCGGCTGCCCAGCCCCTCCTCCATGTAGCACATGGGCCCCCCCTGCCAGCCCCCGTCCGGGGCCCGCCGGTGGTAGCGCACCGCCAGGATCTTCTCCACGCAGCCGGTCATCATCCCCACAAAGGCGGACACCCACATCCAGAACACCGCCCCCGGCCCGCCAAAAAAGATGGCGGTGGCCACCCCGGCGATGGAGCCGGTGCCGATGGTGGAGGCCAGGGCGGTGGACAGGGCCTGAAACTGGGTCAGCCCCCTCCCCTTCTCCCCCCGCCGGGGGCGCAGCAGCCCGCCCAGGGTCTCCCTCAGCCAGCGCCCGCACCCGAAGATCTGGAAAAAGCCGCTGCGGATGGTAAAATAGGCCCCCGCCAGCAAAAAAAGGCCCAGCAGCCAGGGGTTCCAGAGAAAACTCCCCATCCGCTCCAAAAACGCCATGCCGCCACCGCCCTCCCAAACCATGCTCACTAACAGGTATGCCGGAGAGGGGTGGAACATGCCTTGCCCCACCGCCGGAAAATTTTCCTCCCGCCCCTCTTGACACACGAATATCTAAGTGATATGATTTTGATATCAAAAAGGAGGGGTTCTTATGAAGGAACTTGTCATCGGCCGGAAGAAAAACGGCATGGCCGTGCTGCTTGCCCTGATTGTGCTGTATGCGGTGGCGGTGATCGGTGTGATTGCGCTGCCCGGCTGGTTCTCCGGCCCCCGGTCGGCTGTGGGTCTGGCTCTCTACCTTCTGTGCTGGGTGTGGATCTGCCTGGGCTGGATTCTCTTTTGCGGGCTGAAGGTGCTCAACCCCCAGGAGGC
>CALWWS010000140.1 GCA_944385305.1 uncultured Oscillospiraceae bacterium
GCACCGTCACGGTGGACGGCAGGGATATCTTCACCCTGAAGGACGAGGCCCTGACCATCTTCCGCCGCCGGAAGATCGGCTTTGTGTTCCAGTCCTACAACCTGGTGCCGGTGCTCAGCGTGTGGGAGAACATCGTCCTGCCCGTGGAGCTGGACGGGGCGAAGGTGGATCGGCAGTACGTCAATGAGGTCATCCGCACCCTGGGCCTGGAAAAGAAGCTGCAAAGCCTGCCCAACCAGCTCTCCGGCGGCCAGCAGCAGCGGGTAGCCATCGCCCGGGCCCTGGCCACCAAGCCCGCCATTCTCCTGGCCGACGAGCCCACCGGCAACCTGGACAGCCGGACCAGCCAGGACGTGCTCAGCCTGATGAAAGTGACGGGGCAGAAGTTTGGGCAGACCATGGTAATGATCACCCACAACGAGGAGATCGCCCAGATGGCCGACCGCATCGTCCGCATTGAGGACGGGCGGATCGTGACGCGGTAAGGGGGCGGACGGCATGAAGGTCTCCAACCGCGGCTGCATCCGCCGCCTGAGCCTGCGCTCCCTCCTCGCCAGCCGCACCCGGAACATCGTGGCGGTGCTGGCCATCGCCCTGACGGCGGTGCTCTTTACCTCCCTGTTTACCATCGCCCTGTCCATCAACGAGGGCATCCAGCAGAACAACTTCCGCCAGGCCGGGGGCTGGAACCACGGCTCCTTCAAGTATCTGACGCAGGAGCAGTTCCAGGCCCTGAAAAGCGACCCTCTGATTGCCCAGTGGGGCGTCCGGCGGTTTGTGGGGATGCCCACCCAGGCGCCCTTCAACAAATCCCATGTGGAGATCGGCTACTCCGACGCCAACCTGGCCCACTGGAGCTACTGCGACCCGGTGGAGGGCCGCCTGCCCCGGGAGGGCACCGGCGAGGCGGCCACCGACACCCTCGTGCTGGAGCTGCTGGGGGTGGAGCCGCAGCTGGGCGCCCAGTTCACCCTCACCTTTGAGGTGGACGGCCATGAGACCACCCAGAGCTTTACCCTGTGTGGCTGGTGGACGCACGACGAGGCCGTGGTGGCCAGCCACGTCCTCATCCCCGAAAGCCGGGTGGACGCCATTTTGGAGGAGGTGGGGGTGACCCCTCCGGGCAGCGACGGCATGACCGGGAGCTGGAATCTGGACGTCATGCTCCGCCGCGGCGCCCGCTCCATCGCCGCCGACCTGGAGGAAATCCTGGCCAGCCACGGCTATCAGTCGGAGACCCCGGGGGAAACCTACATCTCCACCGGCGTCAACTGGGGCTCCACCGGGGCGCAGCTCTCCGACAAGCTGGATCCCACCGTGACGGCTATCCTCACGGGGGTGCTGCTTCTCATTCTGCTCACCGGGTACCTTATCATCTACAACGTGTTTCAGATCTCCGTGGCGGGGGACATCCGCTTCTACGGCCTGCTGAAAACCATCGGCACCACCCCCCGGCAGCTGCGGCGGATCATCCGCACCCAGGCCCTGCTCCTCTCCCTGGTGGGCATCCCCATGGGCCTTGTGCTGGGCTGGCTGCTGGGCGGGGTGCTCACCCCGGTCATCGCCGCGCAGCTCAACGGGGTGACTGCGGTGGTCTCCGTCAGCCCGCTCCTCTTTGCGGGGGCGGCGGTCTTTGCCCTGGTGACGGTGCTCATCTCCTGCCGACGCCCCGGCCGCCTGGCGGGAAAGGTCTCCCCGGTGGAGGCGGTGCGCTACGCCGAGGGCAGGGCGCCCAAGGGGAAAGGGAGGCGAGGCGGCAAGGGCGTGTCCCTGCTGTCCATGGCCTGGGCCAACCTGGGCCGCAGCCGGGGCAAGACGGCGGTCACCATCCTGTCCCTGGCCCTTGCGGTGGTGCTGCTGACCCTGACCGTGACTTTTACGAAGGGCTTTGACATGGACAAGTATGTCTCCACTTTTACCGCCAGCGACTTTATCCTGGCCGACGCGGGCCAGTTCCAGACCGGCGGGGAGATCTTCAACGAGGACATGGCGATTCCGCAGCAGGTCATCGACGCCGTGGACGCCCAGGGGGGCGTCACCGGCAGCGGCCGCATCTACGGCAAGACCGCCCCGGCCCTGGAGTTTGTCACCGAGGCGTACTACCGCTCCATGTGGGGGCGCTGGAGCACCCAGGAGCAGCTGGACAGCATGGTGGCCTTCAAGGACCGCACGGAGGACGGCCTTCTGGCCGACCAGGTGCAGCTCTACGGCATGGATCCCTTCGCCCTGGACTACCTGACGGTGCTGGACGGGGATCTCTCCAAGCTCAACGACCCCGGCGGGAGCTATATCGCCGCCGTCTACTCCGCCGACGACTACGGCAATGCGCTCATGGACAGCCACTGGGCCCGGCTGGGGGATACGGTGACCCTCCGCTATGTGGAGGAGTTTGCGTATTACAATCCCAACACCGGCGAGGTCTACGGCCCCCTGGAGAATGTGCCGGAGGGCGCCGCTTATGCCGATCGGGCGGTAAAATACCGGGATGTGGACTACACCGTGGCCGCCCTGGTGACCGTGCCCTCCGCCCTGAGCTACCGCTACTACGGCGCCGACGAGTTTATCCTGGGGGCGGAGACCTTTGTGCGGGACACCGGCACAGATGCCGTCATGTACTACGCCTTTGACACCGCGCAGGAGGCCAACGCCGCCATGGAGGCCTTCCTGGCGGACTACACGGAAAATATAAATCCCCAGTTTGACTATGAGAGCAAGGCCACCTACGCCGGGGAGTTTGAGAGCATGCGGAGCATGTTCCTCCTGCTGGGCGGGGCGCTGAGCTTTATCGTGGGCCTGGTGGGGGTGCTCAACTTCTTTAACGCCATCCTCACCGGCATTACCGCCCGCCGCCGGGAGCTGGCGGTGCTCCAGTCCATCGGCATGACGGCCCGGCAGCTGCGGACCATGCTGGCCATGGAGGGGCTGCTCTACACCGTGGGTGCGGCGGCGGCGGCTCTGGCGCTGGTGCTGGTCTCCGCGCCCTTCCTGGGCCCCGCCGTCAACAGCCTGATCTGGTTTTTCACCTACCGCTTCACCGTCTGGCCCGTCGCCGTGGTGCTCCCCCTGTTCGCCGCGCTGGGCATCGCCATCCCCATTCTGAGCTGCCGCGCCGCCCAGCGCCGCTCCGTGGTGGAGCGCCTGCGGCAGGAATAGGCCCAGCCGCCGCCCCGGAGAGCGGGACTGCCCTGACGGAAAAACCGGCGGAGGAATTTCCTCCGCCGGTTTGCTCTTGTTCCAAGCCCGGTCAGGCCGCCTTCTCCAGGGTGAACTCCATGCGGCAGCGGGACATATCCTCCCCGCTCCCCTCCTGGAACAGGTAGCTCCCCACCTCCTGGTAGCCCTCCATCTCCACCCGGTTGGTGATCATCACGTCTCCGGCCTGGAGGGTGTAGTCCTCAAAGGGCCGCCGGGCGATCTCGTCCAGCACGCCGCTGCCCAGCCAGCTGATACCGTTATACCCCCCGCAGGCGGCGGCAAAGGAAATGGCGGCCAGCTGCTGCTGGTAGACGGGGGCGGTGAGCACGCCCGACCCCGTGCGATCCACCACCAGCTTCACCCCGGTGACCGTGCCGCTCCCGTCCACTGTGAGCTGGTGGTCGGGGGGCGCGCCGTCCGTTGTCCCGCCCATATACCACTCCACCCCGCCGGCGTCCCGCCCCCAGTGGCCCCCCTCGTCCATCACCAGGGCGGGGCTGCTCCCCAGGAAGCGGTACATGTCGTTGACGTTGGCGGCGTACTGGGCGGCGGTGATGCTCGCCCCCCGGTGGATGGGCAGATAGGCCTGGGCCACCACCAGGAACAAAGCCGCCCATGCCGCCGCCTGGGCTCCCACAAAGCCGGCGCAGCGCAGCCCCCTCTCGTCCCGGATGGTGTAGTACTGATCCTCCGCGTCCCAGTCCAGCTCCTCCTCCCACTCCATGGCCTCCCCCCGGGAGCAGGCCATGCAGCACTTCACCAGGCGCACGATCTCATAGATGGGAATCCCCCAGCCCAGTCCCCGGCGGAATACCCCCCAGGTGCGCCGGGCGGCCTGCCCCCAGGTGAGCTTTGCCCCGCCACGGCGGCGCAGCACCAGGCCGAAGATCCACTTGCCCGGGGTGCTGCCCCAGGTGGAGAGGAGAATGGGCTCGATAAGCACCATCAGGCCCAGGGAGACATAGCTGCTCAGCAGAGTGCCCCCCAGTCCCTCCGGGTTCCACCGCAGCCCCAGCAGGCACAGGGCCGCCCAGAGCAGGCTGTACAGGCTCTGATCCAGCGTCCGGGCAAAAAAGCGCCGCCAGGGGTGGTTCACCGTAGGCAGGACGTCCTGCTCCAGGGACAGGCGGAAGGCCTCCCCGCCGGGGCTGGCCAGACGGCGCAGGTAGTCCCCCGCGTCCAGGGTGGCAAACTCCGCCCCCTCCCGGCGCATGGCCCGGCAGATCTCCTCCGCCCGGGCCAGCCCGGCCCGCTGCTCCTCCAGCTCCCGCTCCCGCCCGGCCAAAGCGTCAGAGAGGGAGAGCTCCCCCCGCTGGGCCCGGCGGATGGTGTCCAGGGGCAGGCCCAGCTGGCGCAGCAGCTTCACCTTCTCCAGGGTGGCCGCGTCCTCCTGGGTGTACCAGCGGTAGTTGTTCTCCCCCCGGACGGGGGTGATGAATCCCTCCCGCTCATAAAAGCGGATGTTGGCCCGGGTCATACCCAGGCGCTCCTCCATCTCCTTGATGGTCATCTCCATCGCCTCCCACCCTCAGGATAAAGTATGAAGTGGGGTTACAGTCAAGGGGGTTACGGAAATTTTACCCGGCCAGCAGGGCCAAAGCCGCCTCCAGCTGGGCGTCCCCCTCGTCGGTGAGGTAGACCTCCTCATCCAGGGTGAGCCCCGTACCGATAAGAGAGGTGCCCTGGCCGGTGAAGTAGGCCCCGGTGGAAATGGACACCGCCCCGCCGCTCTCCAGCTGGTAGGTTTGCTGGGAGTAGCCCTTGCCGCTGGTGGGCTCTCCCACAATTTTGGCCACCCCCTGCTCCTGGAGCTCGGCGGCGAAAAACTCGGCGGCAGAGTAGGTGTCGGCGTTGACCAGCACCACCATGGGCAGATCCACGCAGGAGGCGTCGGAGTAGGTCACCGTCTCGTTGCCGTCCACGTCCCGGCTGCGGAAAATGGGCCCCTCGGGCAGCAGGAAGTCCAGCATGTGGGTGAGCTCCGAGAGGTAGCCGCCCCCGTTGTTCCGCATGTCGAAGATAAGGGCCCGGGACCCCTGCTCCACCAGCTCATTCACCGCCTCCTCCACCGCCTGGGCACTGCCGGTGTAAAAGTTGGCCAGAGCCACATAGCCCACACTGTCCTCCAGCATGGCGCTCTCCACCGGGTTTTGCTTGATGTCCGCCCGGGTGACTGTGACGGTGCGCGTCTGGCCGTCCGTGCCCAGCACCTCCAGCTCCACGGCGGTGCCCGCCTCCCCCTGGATGAGGGAGGCGCCCTCATAGCGCCCCTCCCCCGCCAGGCTGGTGCCGTCGGCGGCGGTGATGATCTCCCCTGCCGCCAGACCGGCGGCCTGGGCGGGGCTGTCCGGGGTGACCTCCTCAATGAGCAGGCCCTCCTCCCGCTCGTAGCTGACCGTGACTCCGATGCCGGTGTAGGCGTTGGAGCGAGCCTGCTCCTGGGCCTCATACTGCTGAGCGGTGAGATAGTGGCTCCACCGGTCGTCCAGCCCGGCCACCAGGCCGGTGAGGGCGGTGTCCAGCATCACCTCGCTGTCGTACTCCCCCACAAACTTGTCCCGCACCAGCTCCACGGCCTGCATCAGGGTGCGGCCCTCCACACCCAGCCAGGAGCGCACCCCCATCAGGCAGGCCCCCAGGGTGACGGCGCAGGTGAGAATCAGAACCAGAATCAGGTGCAGGGCGGAAAATCGCTTGGTCTTCATGGGGCATGCTTCCTTTCAAGAAAAAAATCGGGGGCAGACGGGGCGGCGCCGCGCCGGGCAGCACCGCTCCGCCTGCTCCCAACACACACAACAAAGGGAGGCTGATATTTTCACTTTGTCTTACCAGGGCGGAATCAGATTGAGGCTTGTGTACTTGCTCTCCGGGTCGATGCGGGTGTAGTTCTCCCGGATCTCCAGGTGCAGGTGGTTGCCCGTGGAGCTGCCGGTGGTGCCCACATAGCCGATGACCTGGCCCTGGGTCACCATCTGCCCCTCGCTCACCGCACGGGAGCTCATGTGGGCGTAGAGGGTGGAGTTGCCGTTACCGTGGTCGATGACCACGTAATTGCCGTAGGAGTAGTGGTAGGCGGAGGTGACCACCTGCCCGCTCTTGGCGGCCAGGATGGAGGTGCCGCCGGAGGCCGGGATGTCGATGCCCGTGTGGCTGTGGGCCTTGTGGGTAATGGGGTGGATGCGGTAGCCGTACTGGGAGGTGAGCGTATAGTAGCCCGGCAGGGGCCACAGGTAGCTGCTCTCCGAGTCGATGGTGATGTTATTCTGCCGCCGCTCCTCCTCCAGAGCCTTCTGCTTGCGGGCGATCTCTGCCTGGATCTCGGCCGCCGCCGCGCTCTCTGCGTCCAGCTGGCGGTTGACTTCCTCTACGTCGGCGTTGATCTGATCCAGCAGGGCCTGGGCCTCGGCCACCTTGGCCTCCTGCTCCGCCTTCTTGGCCGCCTGCTGGTCCCGCACCTCCTGCTCCTCCGCCCGGGCACTCTCCAGGTCGGCCTTGAGCTGCTCAATCTGCTGGCGGGTGGCGATGAGCTCATCCATGATCTGATTGTCGTAGTCCATCACCGCGTCGATGTCCGCCAGCCGATCCAGCATGTCGGAAAAGCTGTCCGCATTGAAGAGGATGGACCAGTAGGACACCGTCCCCTCCTCCTCCATGGCCCGCACCCGCTGGCAGAAAAGCTCATACTGCTCCTCCTCCCGGGCAACCGCCTCCACCCGCTCGGCCTCCTTCTGTTCGATCTCGGCGTCATAGTAGGCGATCTGGGCGTCAATGTTGGCAAGCTCGGTCTTGATGGCGTCCAGCTGGGCCACCAGGATCTGGCGCTGCTCCTGGGCCTTGGCCTGGTCGTCCTTCACCGCCGCCAGCTCCTCCTTCAGCTCTTCCTGGCGCTGGGCGGACTCGGCCTGCTCGGCCTTGAGGGCGTCAATCTCCGACTGAGTCACCGCCCCCGCCGGCTTGGCTATCATGGTGAGCATGGGCAGGATAAGCACCAGGGCCAGCACGGCCACCAGGGCGGTGATCCACACCCGCCGCCAGACAGATCGGGCTGTGCCGCCTCCGCCCGCGCCGCCACTCTTCTTCTTCCCCTTTTTTGACACGTCGCGCTCCTTTTCTCCGTTATACCTGTAAGAACTTGCGGATGGCCAGCGAGCTGCCCCCCACGCCGATCACCAGCCCCGTGGCGGCAAAGATGCCCAGCACCGGCCAGGCCATGGGCCCAAAGGGGAGCACGGTGACCAGGGCGATGGTGTCCGAGGTGGAGATGGCGCTGCCTACCAGGGTGTAGATCCCCCACTCCAGGAAAAAGGCGATCACCGCACCCAGAAGGCCCAGAATCAACCCCTCAAACACAAAGGGCCAGCGGACAAAGGCGTTGGTGGCGCCGCACATCTTCATGATGGCGATCTCCTCCCGCCGGTTGAAGGTGGCCAGCTTGATGGTGTTGGCAATGATGAACAGGCTCACCAGCAGCAAAATCACCACCAGGATAATGGCCACCGCGCTGGCGATGTTGCGGATGACCACAAAACCCTCGGCAATCTCCGGGGCGGACTTTGTCCAGGCCACGCCGGCCACATCGTCCACCGCCTGCTCCGTCTGGGCCAGCTGGCTGATGTCGTCCAGATAGATGTGGAACCGATCCCGGTACACCTCGGCGGGCAGGCTCTCAAAGAGGGGGTTGCCCTCGTAGTCGGCCTCAAAGTCCGCCTGGGCCTCCTCCTTGGTGACAAACTCCGCACGGGCCACATTGGGGATGGCCTCAATGTCGTCCTGGAGGCCTCTGGCCTCCTCCTGGGTGAGAGTGTCCTCGATATAGGCTGTAAACTGATTCTCCTGCTCCAGGCTGTGGAACATGCTGGAGGCATTCACCGCCACCAGGGTAAAGGAGCCCATAATGAGCAGGCAGCAGATGATCATGCACACCGCGGCAAAGGACATAAAGCCGTGGGTGAAGATGCTGTGCAGCCCCTCGCTGAAAAAATAGCCGAAATTATATCGTTGCTTCATTATTATAATACCCGCCCGTCTCGTCGCTGATGATCCTGCCGTTTTCGATGGCCACCACACGCTTGGTGAAGCGATCCACCAGTTCCCGCTCGTGGGTGACCACCAGTACGGTGGTGCCCAGCTCGTTGATCCGCTCCAGCAGCATCATGATCTCCAGGGAGCGGGTGGGATCCAGGTTGCCCGTGGGCTCGTCGGCGATGATCATCTGGGGGTTGTTCACCAGCGCCCGGGCGATGGCCACCCGCTGCTGCTCGCCGCCGGAGAGCTCGTTGGGCCTGCAGTCCCCCTTCCGATCCAGGCCCACCAGATCCAGCACGTAGGGGATGCGCTTGCGGATCTCCCGAGGGGATGCACCCACCGCCCGCATGGCGAAGGTGAGATTCTCCCGCACCGTCTTCTTCTCGATGAGCCGGAAGTCCTGGAAGATGACCCCCAGGGTGCGGCGCATGTAAGGCACCTGCCGGGGACGGATGTTGTTCAGGTTGTAGCCGTTGACCATCAGCCGCCCGGCGATGGGCGCCACCTCGGCGGTGATGAGCTTGATGATGGTGGATTTGCCCGAGCCCGAGGGGCCCACCAGAAAGACAAATTCCCCGTCGTCAATGCGCATGCTGACCCCCTTGAGGGCCTTGGTTCCGTTGTCGTAGGACTTTTGTATGTCAATCAGACGTATCACACTTGCTTACCTCATATGCAGGATGGTTCCGTAACATCTGCGCGGGACGCCGGTGCCGGCGTCCCGCGGTATGGCCCTTGTCTCAGGAGTCAATGCCCCGGGAGATGAGATACTTCTTCACCATCAGGGCCACCTTGAAGGTGATTGCGTCGTCAAACTCCCGCAGATCCAGCCCGGTGAGCTTTTTGATCTTCTCCAGCCGGTAGACCAGGGTATTGCGGTGGACGAAGAGCTTGCGGGCGGTCTCAGACACGTTCAGGTTGTTCTCAAAGAACTTGTTGATGGTAAACAGAGTCTCCTGGTCCAGAGCATCGATGGGGTTTTTCTTAAAGACTTCCTGGAGGAACATCTCGCACAGGGTAGTGGGCAGCTGGTAGATCAGCCGGCCAATGCCCAGGTTCTCGTAGTTGATCACCGACTTCTCCGTGTCGAACACCTTGCCCACATCGATGGCCACCTGGGCCTCCTTGTAGGCCCGGGCCAGTTCCCGGATGTGGCCCACCACGGTGCCGATGCCGATGACTACCCGGATGTGCAGCTCGTCGGTGATGGCGTCCTCAATCTGGCGGGCCAGGCGGTAGAGCTCCCGGGCCTCCGCCCCGTCGGACATGAGCTTGATAAGGGCCACGTCGGTCTCGCTGATGGACAGCACAAAGTCGGACTGCCGGTCGGGGAACAGGCCCTGCACCACATCGATCACCGAGGCCTCGGCGCTGTCCACCTGGCGGATAAGGAACACCGCCCGGGGGGCCTCGGAGACAAAGTGGAGCTCCTTGGCCCGGACATAGATATCCCCCAGCAGGATGTTGTCCGAGATAATGTTCTTGACAAAGGTGGCCTTGTCGTGCTTCTCCTCATAGTAGGTCTTGGCCCCGTTGAGAGCCACCGCGGCCAGACAGCACAGGGTGCGGGCCTCCGGGTCATCCCCCTTGACAAACACCGCGTAGTCAAACTGGGAACCCCAGCCCGTCAGGGCCTTGAAGGTGCGCCCCTCGCAGCGCACCACGTCGCTCTCCCCCCGGTTGATCGGCTCCACCACGCCGGGCAAATGCTCGCCAATGCTGGCCAGCTCGCTGCAGGCGACCACCGTGCCCTCAGAATCTATCACACCAATAGCCCGCTGGGTGCTGTCCTTCATCTGTAAGACAACGCTCTGAAAAATTCTGCTGGACATGGCGCCAACCTCCTGATTTCAAATTCCCCTCTCTTCTGGGGAGGAAAAGCACACACTGATTGGCTCCTATTATACCGGCTTTTTTCTCTCTTTTCAATAGGCAGAGCAAAGTTTTTTGTTTATTTTGCCGAAAGAAACGGAAATCCGGCGGAGAATCCGGCCGGCCCCGGGCGGAAGGGCCTACAGGGCGGCCAGAGCGGCCAGTTCCGCCGGGGTAAGGGGGCGCCAGGAGCCTGGCATCAGTGTCTCATCCAGCACGAGGGGACCCATGCTAAGGCGCTTGAGATAGACCACCGGCATGTAGCGGGAGGCCATCATCCGCTTGACCTGGTGGTACTTCCCCTCCTGGATGGTGATAAGCGCCTCGCCCTCCCCCTCCAGCGGCTCCAGCCGGGCGGGCAGGCAGACCAGCCCGTCCCGCAGGGTCATGCCCGCGGCAAAGAGCTCCACATCCTCCCGGGTAATCCGCCCCTGCACCCGCACAAAATAGGTCTTGTCCACATGGTGGCGGGGGGAGAGCAGCCGGTGGGCCAAAGGGCCGTCGTTGGTGAGCAGCAGCAGCCCCTCGGTGTCCTTGTCCAGCCGGCCCACAGGGAAGAGACCCACCCGGCGCAGGTGGGGGGGCAGGAGATCCAGCACCGTGGACTGCCGGGGATCCTCCGTGGCCGAGAGCACCCCCGCCGGCTTATGGAGCATGAGGTACACCAGCCGCTGTCCGCTCACCGGCTCTCCGTCCACTGTAAAGGAAGCGGCGGGGTCGTACTTCCCCTCCGGGGCGGCGGCGGTCGCTCCGTTCACCGCCACCCGGCCGGCTCGGATGAGCTCCCGGGCCTCTTTGCGGGACCACCGGCCGGTGCCCGCCAGTATCTTGTCCAGACGCTCCATTGGTCCTCACCCTCCTCTCCCGCACCGCCGGGGTGCGGTTTCCTTCCTGAAATCCTGTATATTGTAGCATACTCCCGCCCCCTTGCACATACCTATTCAATACCACTGTTTTTGGGAAGGGAGCGTTGCGCTGTGTTTATTTTTACTGCCAAGCTGCACCGGGGCCGGGTGGCGGCGGTGGCCGCGGCGGCTGTGGTGGTCTGCGGGGTGCTCATCGGGACCTGGAACACCCTGGGCCGGGGCGCCGCCCTGCCCGCAGCGGCCAGCCCCAAAGGAGTCAAGAGCAACGAGGACCGGGTGGCCTACCTGGAGAGCTACGGCTGGCAGGTAAATCCCCAGGCCCTGTCTGTGGAGGAGCTAATCCTCCCGGAGGAGTTTGACGAAACCTACACCCAGTACCTGGAGCTCCAGGCCGGCCAGGGGTTCGACCTGGAGGCCTACCGGGGCAAGCGGGTGAAGCGCTACACCTATGCAATCACCAACTACCCCACCGGAGAGCAGGGTATCCAGGCGGGGCTGCTCCTCTATAAAAATACCGTCATCGGCGGCGACGTGCTCTCCAACCAGCTGGGGGGCTTTATTCACGGGCTGGAGCGCCCCGCATAATTACACGCCTTAAAACAGCTTTTTGCATAATATCACTTCTTTATTCCAATTTTAATCAATAAAAACACGCCCCGGATGTCTTCTCAGACGTCCGGGGCGCTGTGCTTTGCATTGGTAAGGGAAACCCTTAGTCGTACAGGGGGTACTTGGCGGTGAGCTGGGCCACCCGGGCGCGGATCTCGTCGGCCTTGGCCTCAAAGTCGGTGGCGGCCAGCCAGATGAGCTCGCCCACTACCTTCATATCCTCCTCCTGGAAGCCGCGGGTGGTGGCGGCGGGAGTGCCCACCCGGATACCGCTGGTGACAAAGGGCTTCTCCGGGTCGTTGGGCACGGCGTTTTTGTTGACCGTGATGTTCACCTCGTCCAGACGGTGCTCCAGCTCCTTGCCGGTCACCCCCGCCCGGCGGAGATCCACCAGCATCATGTGGTTGTCCGTGCCGCCGGAGACCAGATCCAGCCCGTGCTCCAGCAGGGAGCCGGCCAGAGCGGAGGCGTTTTTCAGAATCTGCTCCTGGTAGGTCTTGAACTCGGGCTTCATGGCCTCTCCCAGAGCCACCGCCTTGGCGGCGATGATGTGCTCCAGAGGGCCGCCCTGGCTGCCGGGGAAGATAGCGGAGTCAATCTTCTTGGCCAGCTCCTCCTTACAGAGGATCATGCCGCCCCGGGGGCCCCGCAGGGTCTTGTGGGTGGTGGTGGTAACCACGTCGGCATAGGGCACGGGGGAGGGAATGAGCCCCACTGCCACCATGCCGGCGATGTGGGCCATGTCCACAAACAGGTAGGCCCCCACCTCGTGGGCAATCTCGGCAAAGAGCTTGTAGTCAATGAGCCGGGGATAGGCGGAGGCGCCGGCGATGATCATCTTGGGCCGGTGCTTGCGGGCCATATCCCGCACCTGGTCGTAGTCGATAAAGCCCTGATCCGTCAGGCCGTAGGTCACCATCTTATAGTTCTTGCCGGAGAAGTTGACGGGGGAGCCGTGGGTGAGGTGGCCGCCGTTGGCCAGATCCATGCCCAGAACAGTGTCTCCCAGATTGCACAGAGCGGCGTACACCGCGTAGTTGGCGTTGGCGCCCGCGTGAGGCTGCACGTTGGCGTGATCCGCCCCGAAGAGCTGGCAGGCGCGGCGGCGGGCAATGTCCTCCACCACGTCCACGCACTGGCAGCCGCCGTAGTATCGCTTGCTGGGATAGCCCTCGGCGTACTTGTTGGTGAGCACGGTACCCGCGGCGGCCAGCACAGCCTCGCTGACAAAGTTCTCCGAAGCAATCAGCTCAATGTTGCGGCGCTGCCGGTCGTACTCCGCCCGGATAGCCTGGCCCACCTCGGGGTCGTGGGCGGAAATAAAGTCCATAACCTGGTTTACCATCTTCCCTGTCGCCACCTTTCTATAATTGAAAGTATTATATATAATTCTCGAGAGAAATACAATTGTCAGCAAGAGAAAAACTCTCTCGTTTTTTGCCGCAAAGTGTGGTATATTGTCCAACGAGGTGATACCAATGAAAACACAGCAGGACGTGCTGGCCATTGTAGAGGGCCTCAAGCAGGCCTATCCCCAGGCTGTCTGCTCTCTGGACTACGGCAAGGACTACGAGCTGCTCTTCTCCGTGCGTCTGGCCGCCCAGTGTACCGACGAGCGGGTCAACCAGGTCACCCCCGCCCTGTTTGCCCGCTTCCCCACCCTGGAGTCCCTGGCCGGGGCCGACGTGCACGAGGTGGAGGAGTACATCCGCTCCACCGGCTTTTTCCGGGCCAAGGCCCGGGACATTGTGGCCGCCGCCAACATGCTGCTGGAGGAGTACGGAGGCAAAGTACCCGGCACTATGGAGGAGCTGCTGCGCCTGCCCGGGGTGGGCCGCAAAACCGCCAACCTGGTGCTGGGGGATATCTACCGCATCCCCGGAGCGGTGGTGGCCGACACCCACTGCATCCGCATCTCGGGCCGCCTGGGGCTTACCGACGGCACCAAAGACCCCGCCAAGGTAGAGGCCCAGCTGCGCCCCATCCTCCCCCCGGAGGAGTCCAACGACTTCTGCCACCGCCTGGTGCTCCACGGCCGGGCGGTATGCATGGCCCGCAGGCCGGACTGCCCCAGCTGCACCCTGCGCCCCTGGTGTGATTTCTTCCAGGGATCGCAGGAGGAGACGGGCCGTCCCTGATTCCTCATCATCTATTCCACACCATGAAAGGCCGGGAGGCCGCCCCTCGAGGGGCGGCCTCCCGGCCTTTTTTACAGAAAAAGCGGCAGGCGGAAACGGTTGCAAAAAACCGACAAAAAAATCTGGAAAACATATTGACATTTGAATCTCACTATTGGTAAAATACCAAGGAAAACGTATTCTGAATACGCATACATTGTGCGAAAATGCAGATACTGACTAGTTTAACGCAAGAGAAGGGGGATTTGCTCATGCCCGGCAGCGAACAGGGAATCCGGTTGAAGCGAAAGAAGTCAGATGTTGGCGTGGCCACCGCGTTTTTGGCCCCGACCGTCTTTCTGATTGTTCTGGTCACCATCATTCCTATTTTTCTGGCAATCCGGACCAGCTTCTACTCCACCAACTACGCGGAGGT
>CALWWS010000141.1 GCA_944385305.1 uncultured Oscillospiraceae bacterium
AGAAGAAGAAGCACAGCAGGCACTGGGCGATGAGCCAGAGCAGCAGACTGCCCCCGTCCACCCCGCCGGCCAGCACCTCCGCACCCAGAGTGAGGGCGGCTACCGCCAGGTTGGGGAGAATAAGAAAGCCCAGGCCGGACAGGTAGTTGGTGAGGAACAGCCCCTCCCGGCGCATGGGCAGGGCGTGGACCATGCCCACCGAGCGGCTGGAGTAGAGGTAGGAGAACACCGCCATGGCGGCCAGAAGGCCGAATACCACCGCCGTAGGAAGCCCGATACCGCCCCGATCCAGCAGCTCCAGGGGGAGCGAGTGGGCGTAGTCCCCGTTCCACCACCGGGCCTCGCTGAGAATCCGAAGGGGGAGCAGAAACAGCCAGATCACGCCGTACAGCCCCCAGATGGGCCAGAAGCGGGTGAAGTTCTTGCGGCACAGGGTGGGGTTAAAGCACGATATCACGGACTGCATAGTCCTCACCTCCCAGCTCGTAGATAAAGATCTCCTCCAGGGTCAGGGGGAGCGCCTCCATGAGAATGGGGGCGTACACCGCAAGGCGGTTTGTGATTTCGGTGGAGTTGCCCCGGATAATCAGGGTGTGAATCCGGCCCACCTGGGAGACGTGGAGCACCTGCATGTCCTCAGGCAGCTTGGGCATCTCCCGCTCCTGAAAGACAATCTGCATCTTCACCACGTTCTCCTGGAGGTCGGACAGGGAGCGCTCAATGAGCACCTTTCCATGGGAGAGAATGCCCACGTGGTCGCACACGTCCTCCAGCTCCCGCAGGTTGTGGGAGGAGACCAGAACGGTGGTGCCGTGCTCGGCCACATCTCCCATGAGCAGACTCCACACCTGCCGGCGCATCACCGGGTCCAGGCCGTCCACCGGCTCGTCCAGAACCAGCACCTCCGGCCGGCAGCACAGGGCCAGCCAGAAGGCGCTCTGCTTCTGCATGCCCTTGGACAGGCGGCGGATGGGCTGGCGCTCGTCCACCGTGGTGAATACATCCTTCAGGGCCTGGTAGCGCCCGGCGTCAAACCGGGGGTAGAAGCCCTTGTAAAAACGCATCATATCCCGGGTGGAGGCGGAGAGGAAGTAGTAGAGATCGTCGGGAATACCGGCAATCCGGGCCTTGGCCGCCGGATTTTCAAAGATGGGGTTGCCCTCCAGCAGCACCGAGCCGGAGTCCTGCCGGTATACCCCGGTGACATGGCGCAGCAGGGTGGACTTTCCCGCCCCGTTGGGGCCCACCAGTCCGTAAATGGAGCCCCGGGTGATCGTCATGGTCAGCCCGTCCAGGGCGCGGAAGCCGTCAAAGCTCTTGACCACGTTGACTGCCTCAATCATTTCGATCTTCCTCCTCTCCCTGTTGTCCGGCGGTGCGCCGGGCGGCCTGCTGCAGGAGCAGGCACAGCTCCTCGGGGGTCATGCCCAGAAAGAGCAGCTCCGCCGCCGAGCATTCAAACTGCTCCAGCAGGGCGGCTCGCCTGGCCAGGTTCACATCGGCCTGGGGGGCGGCAAAGGAGCCCTTGCCCGCCACAGTGTAGAGATAGCCCTCCTGCTCCAGGGACTCATAGGCCCGCTGAATGGTGTTGGGGTTGATGGCCAGGGACGAGGCCAGGGCACGCACCGAGGGCAGCTTATCCCCGGCCTGCAGCGCCCCTGTGACCACAAGGTGGCGCAGCCCGTCCTTCACCTGCTCGTAGATGGGGCGGGCATCCCGGTAGTTGAGAGAGATCATGCTCTGCTCCCCTTTCAGGAAACTGTATGAATTGAACTAGTACAGTTAGTATACACGGGGGCCTGAGAGGAATCCTTAAGAAATTCTGATGATTTTCTTTTTTTCGGGTGACATTTCCCTGTTCACCGGTGTAAAATGGCATAACCTGGATGCCGCAGCAGAGGGATGGGCGGTGGCTGTATCCGTAAAGTCCTCTGTATGGGGACTTGTGTGCGCTGAAAACGGACAGCGGGGTGGGAATTGTCCCGTAAAACGGGGGGCGGCGGGGTGAAAATTGTGCAAGGCTGATAAGAGAGGGGAAAACGCGGTTTTTTTTGAAAATGTCGGTGCAATTTTACCGTAAGTTTGATATAATCTCTTTACAGATATTATGTGTAAAGAAAGGGGTGACCGGGAGATGCAGAACATGGGCGCGGTGGTCTTTCTGCCCAGGGAGGACGGACGCTTTAACCTGATGCTGGAGGAGCTGATGTTTGCCCCCGGTGCGGTTTGGCTGCGGCAGGCGCTGGAGGAGGCGGGCTTTACCCGCTTTCTGGTTGTATGCCATGAGGAGGAGCGGCAGGCGGCTCAGGGCTGCTTTCCGCAGGATACGGTTTTTGTCACCAACGGCGCGCAGGATGCGCGGGAGCAGTTGGTGACCTTTTTGTCCTCTCTGGAGGGACGCGCCGCGGTGATCACCCGGCCGGTCTACCTCAACGGGGATGCGGCCCGGGCCCTGGCGGGGGAGGAACCCCTGCCCCGGGGGGAGGCGTGCGGCGTCTTCCGGGCGGATGCCGCCATTCTGAAGGCGGAGCTGGACGGCGAGGAGGACTTCAACGCCGTACTGGCCCGGTGCGCCGAGCCCTTCGGACAGCCCTATGGGCAGTTTCTCGGCGTGCAGCCCCTGAGCCGGGGAATGGAGTGGGAGAGCGCCCAGCGCTTTGCCAAGGCCGACGGGATAAACCGCCTGAACCGGGAGCTGACCTCCGGCCGGGGGGTTGTGGTGGTGGACCCCTCCAACACCTATGTGGGCCCCCAGGTAACGGTGGGGGACGGTACGGTGCTCCTCCCCGGCACCATTCTCCGGGGGTGCACGGCCATCGGCCGGAACTGTCAGATTGGGCCCAACACCATGATCCGGGACTGCACCATCGGCGACGGGGTGACGGTGAACGCCTCCCAGCTCAACGAGAGCACGGTGGAGGAGGGGGCCACGGTGGGTCCCTTTGCCTATATCCGGCCCCACTGCCATGTGGGGGCCAACGTGAAGGTGGGCGACTTTGTGGAGCTGAAGAACTCCAACATCGGCGCGGGCACCAAGATCTCCCACCTCACCTATGTGGGGGACTCCGACGTGGGCAGCAAGGTGAACTTCGGCTGCGGCACGGTGACGGTGAACTACGACGGAACCTCCAAGTTCCGCACCACCATTGGGGACAACGCCTTTATCGGCTGCAACACCAACCTGGTGGCCCCGGTAAAGGTGGGAGAGGGGGCCTATACCGCCGCCGGCTCCACCATTACCGATGAGGTGCCCGCCGATTCCCTGGCCATCGCCCGCAGCGTGCAGGTGGTGAAGAAGCAGTGGGCCGCCAAGCGGAGGAACCGCAGGAAGTAGTGGCAGAACCCCGCGCAGCATGCGGGGCAAACATAAAGAGAAATTGAGAGGATGTAGAACATGATTGCACACGGTAAGGATATTAAGATCTTTTCCGGAAATTCCAACCGCGCACTGGCCGACGCCATCTGTAAGGAGATGGGTCTGGAGTTGGGCAACGCGGAGGTGGGCGCCTTCTCCGACGGGGAGAGCTTTGTGTCCATCTACGAGACTGTCCGCGGCTCCGACGTGTTTGTGGTGCAGTCCACCTGCGCGCCGGTCAATGACAACCTGATGGAAATGCTGATTATGATCGACGCCTTCAAGCGCGCCTCCGCCGGGCGCATTACCGCGGTGATGCCCTACTTCGGCTATGCCCGCCAGGACCGCAAGACCAAGCCCCGCGACCCCATTTCCGCCAAGCTGGTGGCCAACCTGATCACCCGCGCCGGCGCCGACCGGGTGCTCACCATGGATCTGCACGCCAACCAGATCCAGGGCTTCTTTGACATCCCGGTGGACAATCTGCTGGGCGCCCCCATCTTTGTGGACTGCTTCACCCAGCGCTACGGGGACGACCCCGACGTGATGGTGGTCTCCCCCGACGTGGGCAGCGTGGCCCGGGCCCGGGCCTTCGCCCAGAAGCTGGGCATGCCCCTGGCTATTGTGGATAAGCGCCGCCAGAAGGCCAACTCCTCCGAGGTGATGAACATCATCGGCGACGTGAAGGGCAAGAAGGTCATCCTGCTGGACGACATGGTGGACACCGGCGGATCCCTGTGCGGTGCGGCCCGGGCGTTGGTGGAGCTGGGCGGGGCCAAGTCGGTTACCGCCTGCGCCACCCACGGCGTGCTCTCCGGCCCGGCGGTGCAGCGCATCAACGACAGCGTGCTGGAGGAGGTCATCTTCCTCAACACCATTCCCGGCAAGCCGGAAGTGAAGTGCGACAAGATTAAGTATCTGTCCGTGGCGCACATGTTTGCCGAGGCCATCGAGCGCATCTACGAAGAGGTCTCTGTCTCCAAGCTGTTTGTGTAAGTTTCCACTACTTTGAGAAAAGGCGTCCACAGGGGCGGAGCGTTGCTCCGCCCCCGTTGCGCTGTTGGGGAGAAACCATGTTTTTTGGAAGAAACAGGGAAACCGGGGCGGAATGGCTGGTGGTGGGCCTGGGCAACCCCGGTGAGAAGTACGAGAACACCCGGCATAATGTGGGCTTTCTCACGGTGGATGAGCTGGCCGGACGGCTGGATATCCCGGTGCAGAAGCTGAAATACCGCGCCCTTACCAACACCGCCCGGCTGGGAGGCGCGCCGGTGCTGCTGATGAAGCCGGTGACCTTTATGAACCTGTCCGGCGAGGCGGTGGGCCAGGCGGCTGCCTTTTATAAAATTCCGCCGGAGCGGGTACTGGTGATCTCAGACGACGTGTCCCTCCCCCTGGGCAAGCTGCGCATCCGCAAGAGCGGGTCCGCCGGAGGGCACAACGGACTGAAGAACATTATTCAGCACCTGGGCACCGACGCCTTTCCCCGGGTAAAGATCGGAGTGGGTCAGAAGCCCCACCCCGACTACGACATGGCCGACTGGGTGCTCTCCAAATTTACCGGAGAGGACAAAAAGGTCATTGCCCAGGCGGTGGAGCGGGCGGCGGACGCGGTGGCCTGCTATATTCAGGAGGGCCCGGATCGGGCCATGGGAAAATTCAACTAGCGCCCGCGGGGCGGAGGTGAGGGATGAAGCAGCTGATCAGCGCCCTGGGGGGCATACCGGAATTTGGAAACCTGCTGGCCGCCATTGACGGCGGCAGGTGTCCCGCCGTCTTTTCCGGCCTGTCCGCCGTGCACCGGGCCCACTTTGCCGCTGGCATCCGACAGGAGACGGGGCGCAGCGTGGCGGTGGTGTGCGCCGACGAGGGGGAGGCGGAGAAGATGGCCCGGGATCTGGGAGCCCTGCTGGGCCTCCAGGTGCCTGTGCTCACCGCCCGGGAATTCACCTTCCACAACGCCGCCGTGGTCTCCCGCCAGTGGGAGCATCGGCGGCTGTCCATTCTCCGCGCCCTGACGGCGGGGGAGTGCCCCGTGCTGGTGTGCACGGCGGAGGCCCTGCTCCAGCGCACCATGCCCCCCGTTTTGCTGGCCCAGGCCTCCCACAGCCTGGCGGTGGGGGAGAGCTATGACCTGGCCGGGCTGGCTCAGGATCTGGCCGCCGCGGGCTATGCCCGCACCCAGCAGGTGGAGGGTGTGGGACAGTTTGCCCTGCGGGGCGGGATTCTGGACTTTTTCTCTCCCGCCCACCCCAGGCCGGTGCGGGCGGAGTTTTTCGGGGATGAGATCGACTCCATGGGCCTGTTTGACCCGGGCACCCAGCGCCGGGTGGAGAACCTCTCCCGGGCGGAGATCCTCCCCGCCGCCGAGGTGCTGCCCCAGTTCGCCCCCGGCGGGTACGGCGGGTTGTTGGAGGCCATGGATGCTCTGGCGGCCCGGGCGGGAAAGCGCAAGGGCGTGCCCGACAGCCTGGGGGCCACCCTGGCGGAGGATCGGGAGCGGCTGGCGGCGGGAGGCGGCTTTCCGGCGGTGGATCGGTATATCGCCCTGATCTATCCCCACCTGGCCACGGCGGCGGACTATCTGCCTGAAGACGGGGTGGTACTCCTCAGCGAGAGCGCCCGGGTGATCCAGCGGGCGGAGAGCTATCTGTGGCAGCTGGGAGAGGACGCCAAGAGCCTGATGGAGAGCGGCCTGCTGGCGGGGGAGCTGGCCCAGTTTGCCTGCTCCGCGGAGCAGCTGTGGGATACCCTGGAGCAGTGGCCGGTGTGCTATCTGGACTCCTTCCTCTCCTCCCAGTATCCCCGCAGGCCCCGCACTACCCTGAATCTGCTGGCCAAGCAGCTGCCCTCCTACGGGGCCAGCCTGGAGACGGCGGTATCCGATCTGGCCCACTATGTGGGGGACGGATTCAAGACAGTGGTGCTGGTATCCAGCGAGCAGCGGGCGCTCAACCTCCAGGCCCTGCTGCGGGAGCAGAAGCTGCGCACCGCTGTGGACTTCCAGCTCCACCAGCTCCCCCGGCCGGGGGAGGCGGTGATCGCCGTGGGTGGGCTGACGGCGGGGATGGAGTACCCCACTGGAGGCCTGGCGGTGCTCACTGAGGGCCAGGGGCAGACGGGGAAGAAAAAGCGGGCCAAGGCGGTGACCAACCGGCAGAAGCTGGGCTCCTACGCCGACCTCTCCCCCGGGGATCTGGTGGTGCACGAGCACCACGGCATCGGCCGCTTTGTGGAGATGACCACCATGACGGTGGACGGGGTGCAGAAGGACTACGTGAAGATCGCCTACGCCGGGGCGGACGTGCTCTATGTACCCGCCACCCAGCTGGATCTGGTGAGCAAGTATATCGGCTCGGGGGAGGACGCCCAGGAGACCAAAAAGCTCTCCAAGCTGGGGGGCACCGACTGGGAGCGGGCCAAGAGCCGGGCGAAAAAGGCGGTGCAGGACCTGGCCAAGGGCCTTATTGCCCTCTACGCCCAGCGCCAGCGGGAGCCAGGCTTTGCCTTTTCCCCCGACTCCCCCTGGATGAAGGAGTTTGAGGAGGAGTTTGAGTACGCCGAGACAGACGATCAGCTTCGCTGCATTGCCGAGATCAAGCGGGATATGGAGGCCCCCCGGCCCATGGACCGGCTGCTGTGCGGCGATGTGGGCTACGGCAAGACCGAGGTGGCCTTCCGGGCTATTATGAAGTGCGTGCTGGACGGCAAGCAGGCCGCCATTCTGGTGCCCACCACCGTGCTGGCCCGGCAGCACTACCTCACCGCCCTGCGGCGGTTCTCCAAGTACCCGGTGGCCATCGACGTGGTCTCCCGATTCCGCACCCCCGCCCAGATGAAGCAGACCCTGGCCAGGCTGCGCCAGGGGGGAATTGACCTGCTTATCGGTACCCACCGGCTGTTCCAGAAGGACGTGCGGTTCAAGGATCTGGGCCTGCTGGTGGTGGATGAGGAGCAGCGCTTCGGCGTGGCCCACAAGGAGAAGCTCAAGGAGCTCTCCCGCCAGGTGGATGTGCTCACCCTCTCGGCCACCCCCATCCCCCGCACCCTGAATATGGCTCTCTCCGGGATCCGGGACATGTCCACCCTGGAGGAGCCGCCCCTGGACCGCCAGCCGGTGCAGACCTACGTGCTGGAGCACGACTGGGGGGTGCTCTCCGACGCCATGCGCCGGGAGCTGGAGCGGGGCGGCCAGGTGTACTACCTGCACAACCGGGTGGAGACCATCACCCGCACCGCCGGGCGCATCCAGCAGATGCTGGGAGAGGACGCGGCGGTGGCCGTGGCTCACGGTAAGATGAGCCAGGAGGAGCTGGGGGACGTGATGACCCGCATGGCCGAGGGAGAGGTGGACGTGCTGGTGTGCACCACCATCATTGAGACGGGCATCGACATCTCCAACGTGAACACCCTGATCATCGAGGACGCGGATCAGATGGGCCTGGCCCAGCTGCACCAGATCCGGGGCCGGGTGGGCCGCTCCAGCCGCCGGGCCTTTGCCTACCTTACCTTCCGCCGGGGCAAGGTGCTCTCCGAGGTGGCTGCCAAGCGGCTGGGGGCCATCCGGGAGTTTGCCGAGTTTGGCTCGGGCTTCAAGATCGCCATGCGGGATCTGGAGATCCGGGGGGCGGGCAACGTGCTGGGCCCGGAGCAGTCCGGCTTCCTTGTGAGCGTGGGCTACGACATGTACCTCAAGCTGCTGGAGGAGGCGGTGCTGGAGCAGCGGGGAGAGAAGCCCCCGGTGCAGACCGAGTGCGCCGCGGATCTGACGGTCTCCGCCTCCATCCCCGACCGGTATGTGCCCTCCCCGGAGCAGCGCATGGATCTCTACCGGCGTATTGCCGCCATCCGGAATGAGGAGGAGGCGGACGACCTCACCGACGAGCTCATTGACCGCTACGGCGACCCGCCCCGAACGGTGAACAACCTTATTGCCGTGGCTCTGCTGCGGGCCGCAGCGGCGGAGACCGGCATTTCGGAGATTGCCCAGAAGGGGAGCAGCCTGCACTTTGTGCTCCAGGGTTTTGACCTGCAGCGGGTGAGCGTCCTGTGCGCCAGAGAGAAGTACCGGGGCCGGCTGCTCTTCTCCGCGGGGGAGAAGCCCTATCTGGCCCTGCGGCTCAAAAAAGGGGAGGACGCCTTGAAGCTGGGGCGCATTCTGGTGGAGGACTACCGGGCCACCGCCCCCGAGAACTGAAATCTTCCCGCGTTCCGGCGGATTTTCATTGTATCCAGGCCGGGAGCGTGCTATAGTAATATCTGCTGACGCTCTGCGGATGCTCCGGCGGAGCGGGAAACTTGTAGAATTGAAGGAGGATACACGGGGATGAATATTGCCAAGCGCGTGCTGGGGCTTTCTCTTGCCGCAGCCCTGACCGCCGGCGCCCTGGCGGGCTGCACCCAGCAGTCCGGGGGAGATACCGCCGCAGACCCGTCCGACATTGCCTATCAGACCACCGGCCTGACCCGGGACACTGTGCTGTGCACGGTGGACGGGGCGGAGGTGACAGCCGATGAATACCTCATCTGGCTGCTCCAGAGCATTGAGATGCAGAAGCAGGCGGGCAACCTGGCCGACGACGCAGCCTGGGAGGGCGAGATCGAGGACATGGCCGCCGGAGACTTTGTAAAGCGGGACGCCCTGGAGGGGGGCAAGCTCTACGCCCTGATTGAACAGAAGGCCCAGCAGGCCGGCGTGACCATCAGCCAGGAGGATCAGGAGCTGGCCGACAGCCAGGTGGATGACGTGGCCTCTACGGTGGAGCTCTATTACGGCTATACCCTGCAGGAGTATTTGGATCGCCAGTGCATTTCCGAGGAGACCTTCCGCCGGTTTACCGCAGACTACTACCTTACCGAGGAAATTTTCGCCAAAATGGAGGAGGAAAACGACCCCCTGCTGGCGGTGGACGACGAGAAAATGGACGCCTTCCTGGAGGAGAACGGGATTTACAACTGCAAGCATATTCTCCTCTCCACCCGCCGCCTGGTGGAGGGGGAGGACGGCACCCAGACCTATGAGGACTTCTCCCAGGAGGAGCAGGCCCAGGTGCTGGAGGAGGCCCAGACCCTGCTGGAGCAGATCCGCGCCGCGGACGACCCCGCCGCCGAGTTTGACAAGGTGATGAACGAGCGCAGCGACGACGGCCGCAACGAGGACGGCACTCTGGCCGCCCCCGACGGATACCTCACCTATACCGGACAGATGGTCAGTGAATTTGAGGACGCCGCCCTGGCCCTGGATGAGGGGGCAATCAGCGACCCGGTGAAGAGTCCCTTCGGCTACCACATTATTCTCCGCCTGGACGCGGACACCGACGAGACCCGGGCCCTCTACAGCCAGTACGCCAGGAACCAGGTGCTCCAGCAGTGGCTGGACGAGGCCCAGGTGGAGACCACCCCGGCCTTTGACAGCCTGGATGCCAAGGCATTCTATGACAAGCTTACCCAGCTCAATGAGGAAATGGACGCCCGCAAGGAGGAGGAGGCACAGGCTACTGCTTCCCCCTCCGTCACCAGCGCCCCGGACTCCACCGCCGATCCCGGACCGGAGGAGACAAGCGCACAGGGCTGAAAAAGCACCCCCGCCGCCGGCGGGGGTGCTTTTTTGACAGAAATGAAATAATAGTTTTATAATTAAATACAATAGATGATTTTAAATTGCCGAAGTTGTGTCAAGCTATATCTATAGTTTGGCAGAAAAGAGGCGATCGTATGGAACGAGAAGAGCGGGAAGCCATGTGTATAGCCACAGGGCGGCGAATTCGGGAGATCCGGACGCGCCGCGGCATTACAAAGGAGCGCCTGGCTGAAATGGTTGGAATTACCACACAGTATTTGGGGGATCTGGAGCGGGGGCAGAAATGTATGAACTACACCATTCTGGCCCGCATGAGCCGTCAGCTGGAGGTGAGCACCGACTACCTCTGCTTTGGTGAGCTGCGGGTTGATCCCTCTGCCGGCGAGGTGGTGCGCAGCTTGATGGATCTCTCCCCGGTGGAGCGGGAGATGACGGCACATATGATTGTACAGGCCGCTCGAATTATAAAAGGGCTCCAGGCCCGGTGTGAGGAGGCGGGTCCATGGAGGTAATCCGGGTTTTGCTGGTGGAAAACGATCCGGGAACTCAGGTGCTGATGCAGGCCTTTTTTGCAAGGCGGAAGGACATGCAGCTGTGCGGCGTGGCGGGAGACGGGCTGGAGGGCCTGGAGCTTTTGGAGCAGGAGCGCCCCGATGTGGTGCTGCTGGATCTCATTATGCCCGGGCTGGACGGACTGGGCTTTCTCCACCGGCTGGGCGAGCAGAAGCCTGCCCGGCCGCCCCGGGTTGTGGTAATCTCCGCCGTGGAGGATGAAAATGTAGTCCGCTGCGCCATCTCTATGGGGGCCAGCTACTACCTGATTAAGCCCCTGAGCTTTGATACCCTGCCTTACATCGTGCGGGGGCTGTGCGAAAACAGCCTGGAGCGCCGGGCCCGGCAGCTTCTGGAGGAGATGGGGGCCGTGGGTGCGGGGTTGGAGGCCGCAGCCATAGCGGCGGCCGCCTTTGCCCAGGATTACACCGGGAAAATGCTGCTCAAGCAGGCCTATGCCCCTGTTATCCGGGCAAACGCCAGCAGCTACGGCTGTGTGGAGAAAAATATCCGCAATATGGTAGAGCGGATTCACCGAAAGGGCGGAGCAATTTACCAGTCCGTAATGGGCGGCATGCCGTCGGGCAAGCCCAGCAACGATGTGTTTCTCCACGCCCTGGCAAAAAAGCTCCGGGAAAACTAGACACGCCACGTTTCCCCTGGAATCGGACAGGCCATGTGCTATACTGTCCCTGCAGAATTGGAAGAAACAAGAAATTCTAAGGGGCGAGGACTATGGAGGCATGGCATGACAAGAGCGGGCAGCAGGTACTTAAGGAGTTGGAGACAGACCCTGGCAGGGGGCTGAGCCGGGAGGAGGCGGCCCGCCGGCTGGTGCGCTGGGGCCCCAACCAGCTGGCGGCGGCCAGGCAGGAGGGACTCATCCGGCGCTTTCTGGGACAGCTGCGGGACCCCATGATTCTGGTGCTGCTGGCGGCGGCGGGACTGTCCCTGTGGGCCGGCGGGGGAGAGGACTGGCTGGACGCGGCCATCATTTTAGTTATTGTGGTGGTAAACGCCTGCATTTCCATCTCCCAGGAGAACAGCGCCCGCCGGGCGCTGGAGGCCCTGCGCCAGATGTCCGCACCCCTGGCCAAGGTGGTGCGGGAGGGCATGCTGGAGCACGTGGAGACGCCCCAGCTGGTGCCGGGGGACATTATTCACCTGGAGGCGGGGGATCTGGTGCCCGCCGACGCCCGGATTCTGGAGGCCGTTCAGCTCAAGGCGGATGAGAGCGCCATGACAGGGGAGTCGGTGCCTGTGAGCAAGGCGGCCCTGGAGGCCCTGCCCCCCCAGACCCCCCTGGCTGACCGGCGCAACATGGTGATTGCCGCCACGGTGATCACTGCAGGCCGGGCGGTGTGCGTGGTGACCGGCACGGGTATGCATACCGAGATGGGCCGGGTGGCCGGTATGCTCCTGGGGGAGGAGGGCGGGCAGACGCCCCTGCAGCGAAAGATGGGGGAGATCTCCAAGACTCTCTCCTTCCTGTGCCTGTGTGTGTGCGCGGTAATGTTTGGGGTGGGGCTGCTCCAGGGCAAGCAGCTGCTGGAGATGTTCTTTACCGCCGTGTCTCTGGCGGTGGCCGCCATTCCCGAGGGGCTGCCCGCCATTGTCACCATTGTGCTGGCACTGGGCGTAGGCCGGATGGCAAGGCGGGGGGCCATTGTGAAAAAGCTGCCTGCGGTGGAGACCCTGGGCTGCGCCGGGGTGATCTGCTCGGACAAGACGGGCACCCTCACTCAGAACCGCATGACGGTGGTGGAGGTATGGACTCCCCGGGGAGAGGACCGGGACATGGTCCTTACCGTGGGTGCCCTGTGCAGCGACGCCCGCCTCACCTGGCGGGGGCGGGAGCCGGTGTGTACCGGCGATCCCACTGAGGGAGCGGTGGTGGAGGCCGCCGCCCGGGCGGGGCTGGACAAGAACCGTCTGGAGGAGGAGCAGCCCCGCCGGGCCGAGCTGCCCTTTGACTCGGAGCGCAAGCTGATGACCACCGTCCACCGCCGGCCGGACGGCCGGTTCCGGGTGTGCGTCAAGGGCGCCCCCGATGTGCTCCTGGCCCGCTGCCGGACGCAGGGGGATACCGCACGCCAGGCCGCCGCCCGCAACCGGGATATGGCCGGCCGGGCGCTGCGGGTGCTGGGGATGGCCTATAAGGACATCGCCTTTCTCCCCCGGAGCATCAACAGCCAGACTCTGGAGCAGGGGCTCACCTTCGTGGGGCTGGTGGGGATGATCGACCCGCCCAGGCCGGAGGTAAAGCGGGCGGTGGAGCAGTGCTATGCCGCGGGCATCCGCCCGGTGATGATCACCGGCGACCACAAGCTCACCGCCGTGGCTATTGCCCGGCAGCTGAACATCTGCCGCCAGGGGGATCTGGCCATCACCGGCGAGGACCTGGACTTTATGTCCCAGCAGCTGCTGGAGCAGGAGGTGGAGCAGTTCGCCGTCTATGCCCGGGTGTCCCCCGAGCATAAGATGCGTATTGTCAAGGCCTGGCAGGCCAGAGGCAAGGTGGTGGCCATGACGGGAGACGGAGTAAACGACGCCCCTGCCCTGAAGGTGGCCGACATTGGCTGCGCCATGGGGCAGTCAGGCACCGACGTGGCCAAGGGAGCGGCGGACATGATCCTCACCGACGACAATTTTGCCACCATCGTCTCCGCGGTAGAGGAGGGGCGGGGGATCTACGCCAACATAAAAAAGGCCATCCACTACCTGCTTTCCTGCAATATCGGGGAGATCCTTACCATCTTCCTGGCCACTGTGCTCAACTTCCGCCAGATGCCCCTGGTGCCGGTGCAGCTGCTGTGGCTCAACCTGGTGACCGACTCCCTCCCCGCCCTGGCCCTTGGAATGGAGCCGGTGGAGGAGGGGGTAATGGCCAGGCCCCCCCGGGATGCCTCCGCCCCCCTGTTCTCCGGGGGCTTTGCCCTGCGTCTGGTGTGGCAGGGGATAATGGTGGGGCTGCTCACCCTGACGGCCTATTTTCTGGGGGAGTATGTTCTCTCCGACCCGGGGGAGGCCTCCGCCGTGGCCAACACCATGGCCTTTGCCACCCTCACCCTATGTCAGCTCTTTCACGCCTTTGACGTGCGCAGCGAGCGCTCCTCCCTGTTCCATATCGGGGTGTTTTCCAACCCGGCCATGAACAAGGCCTTTGCGGCAGGGCTGTGCATGCAGCTGGCGGTGCTGTGTTTGCCTCCGCTCCAGACGGTTTTTTCCACCGTTCCCATGGACGCCCCCCAGTGGGGCGCGGTGCTGGCCCTGGCTGCCGCCCCGGTGGCGGTGTGCGAGCTGGTGAAGGCCGCCGCCCGGGCCCGGGACCGCCGGCGGGAAAAGAGAGGGGCGGCGGAGAGTGCCCCATCCGTCCCATCCCCGTAGAAAAAAGAAATCCCCTGCCATACGGCAGGGGATTTCTTCTGTCTTTAGTCGGCGGAGGGCTGAACCTGCTCCACAGGTCGGATGAGAATAAAGGGGGTCAGCTCCCGGGACTGGCCGGCGGGATTGTCCCGGATAAGGCCGATGAGGGTCTGCTCGGGGAGCTGGAGCGAGGAGGCCTTGCCCAGGATCTCAATGTTGAGATCGTTGGCGTCCACAATCATGGCCTGTACGCCGGTGGCGGCTTCAATTTCGTCACACACCTTGCCAGGGTTTTCCGGGATGCGGATGCCGAACTCGCCGTACTCCTTAAACTCGTGGTCGTAGAAGCCGTCCAGGCCGGACACCTCCTGGCCCACCATGTCGTAGAACACCCCCCGCTTGCCGAAGAGCTTGCCCACCCCGGCGCAGAAGGCGGCCCAGATCACCTTCAGGGCGCCGCACTGGTTGATGGCAAACTGCATCTTCCACGGGCTGTCCACCCCGATGCCCGCACTGGAGTGGGAGGCAAAGCGGGAGAGGAAGCGGGCCAGGCGGCCCACCTTCATGTCCTTCTTGTAAACCACCCGCTTCTGACACAGACCGATGATCTTCTCGCTGGAGGAGAGGATATCCCCCGGCTGATAAAGAGGCTTGACGTACTTTTCCACCAGGTCGATGTAGCTCTCTCCCACCTGCACAAAGTGGGTCTGGATGGCGTGGCGGGCATAGAGCTTGCCGTCTACCTCTATCGTGACGCTCTTTCCCTCATTGGCGTGAAATTCCATAGTTGACTACCCTCTTGTCTGTATAATGTCCCCCCTATTATATCCACATTTCCCCTGTGAAGCAACAGGAGATTGCACTAAATTCCCCGGTTCTGGGGGATGTCAGGCAGAGAGTCAAAGCCCTTCTGGAGGTCGGCGTCGGTGGGGACGTAGTCGGTCATCCTGCCGCCCAGGAAGTTTTCATAGGCGGTCATGTCAAAGAAGCCTGTGCCGGTGAGGCCGAAGAGGATGGTTTTGGCCTCGCCGCTCTCCTTGCACTTGAGGGCCTCATCAATGGCGCCCTTGATGGCGTGGGAGGACTCGGGGGCGGGGAGAATGGTCTCATGCTTGGCAAAGAAGACCGCCGCCTCGAAGACCTGGGTCTGCTGGTAGCTCACCGCCTCCATGTATCCGTCGTGGTAGAGCTTGGAGAGCACGGGGCTCATGCCGTGGTAGCGCAGACCGCCGGCGTGGTTGGGGGCGGGAATAAAGCCGCTGCCCAGGGTGTACATCCGGGCCAGGGGGGTGACCTTGCCGGTGTCGCAGAAGTCGTAGGCGTACTTGCCCCGGGTGAGGGAGGGGCAGGAGGCGGGCTCCACCGCCACAATGCGGGGGTTTTTAATGCCCCGGATCTTGTCAGCCATAAAGGGGGCGATAAGACCGCCCAGGTTGGAGCCGCCGCCGGCGCAGCCCACCACGATGTCAGGGTACTCTCCCAGCTGCTCCATGGCGATCTTGCTCTCCAGGCCGATGATGGACTGGTGGAGGAGAACCTGGTTGAGCACACTGCCCAGCACGTACCGCTTGTCCCCGCCGGTTACGGCTGCCTCCACCGCCTCGGAAATGGCGCAGCCCAGAGAGCCGCTGGTGCCCGGATTTTCCGCCAGAATCTTTCGGCCCACCTCTGTGAGGGTGGAGGGGGAGGGCACCACAGAGGCGCCAAACACGTTCATCATGGCCTTGCGGAAGGGCTTCTGCTCATAGGAGCACTTCACCATGTACACGTCGCAGGACAGGTTAAAGTAGGCGCAGGCCACGCTGAGGGCGGTGCCCCACTGACCGGCCCCGGTCTCGGTGGTGACGCCGGCGAGCCCCTGCTGCTTGGCATAGTAGGCCTGGGGCACGGCAGAGTTGAGCTTGTGGGAGCCGGAGGTGTTGTTGCCCTCAAACTTGTAGTAGATCTTCGCCGGGGTGCCCAGGGCCTTTTCCAGGTCGTAGGCCCGGATGAGGGAGGAGGGGCGGTACATCTTGTAAATGTCCAGCACCTGCTCGGGAATGTCGATGTACTCGTGGGTATCGTCCAGCTCCTGCTGGGCCAGCTCGGTGCAGAAGATGGGGGCCAGGTCCGCCTCAGTCACCGGCTGAAGGGTGCCGGGGTGGAGCATGGGGTCGGGCTGCTCCTTCATGGCGGCCCGCAGGTTAAACCACTGCCGGGGCATCTGATCTTCGGTGAGATACAGCTTGTGAGGGATCTTGGTCATGTTCATGCACTCCTTTATTTTGGTCTGGGGAGAGGGCATGAAAAAAGCCCTCTGTCCCCGAAAGTTATTCTCTGGGACAAAGGACTGAAGTCAGCCTCTGCGGTGCCACCCGGATTGACCCATGCAAAGCACGGGCCCGCTCACTTTCCCGCATCCCGGACGGAACACAGGCTCCCCTGATAACGGGCGGAGTCCCCGTCTGGCTACTTGGAAGACGCCGCCGGCCTCTCCCGTTCGCTCTGCCCTCCAAAGTCCATTCCCCTGGCCGCCGCCTGCCGCGCTTCCACCCTCCGCGGCTCTCTGTGAGGCGTTGATTCCCGGGTACTCCTCTTCTTCATCGGTTTAACGAATTAAATTTTCCTTAGTATAAACGCACCGGTGCAGCTTTGTCAAGGATAATTTTAAAAGCCGCCCCGAAGAATAAAAAGGGGGCCGCCCACCGGCTGTGCCGGAGGCGGCCCCCGAAACCTTATTTCAGGTGGGAAAAGTCGTGGCGCTTCTTACGGGGCTGGTAGTGGGTGTGCAGCAGCTGGTGAGAGCGATGGGACAGGGGGGCGCCGAAGAACTCCTCGTAAATGGTCTTAATCTCCGGGTTCTCGTGGCTCTTGCGCAGGGGCAGGCTCTTATCCAGCTCATACAGGGCCTTAATGCGGGCGTCCCGCCGGGCATTGTTGGTGCCAATGGGTTGTCCGCCGCCGCCGATGCAGCCGCCGGGGCAGGCCATGATCTCGATGAAAATATAGTCCGCCTCGCCGCTCTCCACCCGGCGGATGAGCTCCTCGGCGTTTTTCAGACCGTTGGCCACCGCCACCTTAAGGGGGGTGCCGTCCAGGTCAATGGTGGCCTCCTTAATGGCGTTGACATCGTTGCGCACTGCCTCAAACTCCAGGCGGGGCAGGGTTTTGCCGGTGTACAGCTCATAGGCGGTGCGCAGGGCGGCTTCCATCACGCCGCCGGTGGCGCCAAAGATTGCGCCGGCGCCCGAGCCGGTGCCCAGGGGGAAGTCAAACTCGCCGTCAGGCAGACCCACCAGATCCAGGCCCTCATAGCGGATGAGCTTGGCCAGCTCACGGGTGGTGAGCACAATGTCCACGTCCTGGTAGCCGTCCCGGCCCAGCTCAGGACGGGAGGCCTCGTACTTCTTGGCCGTGCAGGGCATGACGGACACGGAGACAATGTCGTGGGGATCCCAGCCCATCTTCTGGGCGTAATAGGTCTTGACCACCGCGCCAAACATGCCCTGGGGGCTCTTGGCGGTGGAGAGGTTGTCACACAGCTCCGGGTGGTGCTTCTCCATATAGTTGACCCAGCCGGGGGAGCAGGAGGTGATCATGGGCAGCTTGCCCCCCTCCTTAATGCGGCTAAGCAGCTCGCTGCCCTCCTCCATAATGGTCAGGTCAGCGGTGAAATTGGTATCAAACACTTTATCAAAGCCCAGCATCTTCAGGGCGGTGACCATTTTGCCGGTGACCAGGGCCCCTGGCTCCAGCCCAAACTCGTCGCCCAGGCCAACCCGCACCGAGGGGGCCACCTGCACCACCACATGCTTGGTGGGATCCTGGATGGCGTGGACCACGTCGTTGGTGTAGTCCCGCTCCACAATGGCGCCTACGGGGCACACCAGGGAGCACTGGCCGCACAGCACGCAGTCGGTCTCGTCCAGAGGCAGGTCGAAGGCAGTGGTGATCTTGAAGTCGGCCGAGCGCTTTGACTGGGTGAGGGCGGTGCAGCCCTGCACCTCGGCGCATACCTTCACACAGCGGTCGCACTTGACGCACTTGGAGGGATCCCGCACAATGGCAGGGTTGTCCATCCGAAGAGGCTCGTTGGAGGAGATGTCAGGCAGCTCGGGGCTAAGCCGGTTAAACCGGCGGCACAGATCCTGCAGCTCACAGGAGCCGTTGCGGGCGCAGGAGAGGCAGTTTTGCTTGTGATCGGACAGGATCAGATCCAGCACGCCCACCTGGGCGTCGTACACCTTCTTGGAGTCGGTGATAACCTCCATGCCCTCCCACACCACGGTGGAACAGGCAGCCAACAGCTTGCGCTGGCCGGTGACCTCCACCATGCACATGCGGCAGTGGGCCTTAATGGTCTGGTCGGGGTGATAGCACAGGTGGGGGATGTTGATATGCAGCATCTGGGCTGCCTCAATAATCCGGGTCCCGGCGGGAACCTCCAGGGGAATGTTGTTGATGGTAATATGTACGCTCTGGCTCATCGTACGGCTACCTCCTCTTTCACGGCAAAGACCTCAGGGAAGCGCTTCATGCAGGAGAGCAGAGCGGACTGCGCCGTCTCGCCCAGGCCGCACAGGGAAGCGTTGCACATAATCCCGGCGAATTTCTGCAGAGTGTCGATGTCCTTCTGGGTATGGGTACCCTGGGCGATCTTGTCCAGGATAATGGCGATGTGGCGGTTGCCCTCCCGGCAGGGGGTGCACTGGCCGCAGCTCTCGTGGGAGAAGAACTCCTGGGTCATGCGGAGGAAGCCGATGACGCTGGTGCGCTCGTCCACCACCAGCACGGCGCCCGAGCCGATGGCAGTCAGGTCGGCCTGCCGCATTCCCTTATAGGTGTAGGGGGTGTCCAGCTGGGAGGGAGCGCAGATCCGGCCGGAAGCGCCGCCCAGCTGCACCA
>CALWWS010000142.1 GCA_944385305.1 uncultured Oscillospiraceae bacterium
GATCATCAGCTTCATCAGGCTGGATTTTCCGCAGCGCCGGATGCCTGTGATGATCTTCACCGGCTCAGTATCCTGAAACGCGATCAGCCGGTTCAGGTAAAGGTCACGGCGGCGCAGCTCGCTTCCACTTTTCAGCATCCTATCACCTCTGGTTACAGTGTAGCATAAAGAAAGCAAAAAATCAAGTTTGTGCTATTAATAGCACAAACTTTCTCAAAAATTGATATTTTTGCTCTGCTTTCGACACTCCCAGAAATGGCCTCCATACAGAGTCAACACGGTTTGCACGCATAAAACGCTAACAGAATGCTCACACTTTTCCGGAAAATCTGCTTTGACAGGAAAAATTTCCAAAGCCTTGTGCCGACAGTGAAAATGCCGGAACCCCCAGTAAAATCAAGGGCTTCCGGTGTTCTGAAAGGCGCAGAGAAGCGCTCAAAATGCTCCAAAAGACACCCGCTTCCAACGACTCGAAATCAGTTTGGGAGCAATCCCACGAGGGTTCGAATCCCTCCCGCTGCGCCACGTCGGAGCAAGCGTTATAACGCTTGCTCCGTTTTTTATGGGAAAACATGAATTCTCTTGCCCGCTGGGCTGCGGGTCAAATCTGTAAACAATTGTAACTGTATTTTACACAACTATTTCGGCCCCCGGGCGGTCTATTCTCCGAAAGGAGGGCCACGGCCCGCTGGTACAAATGCGGGCGAAAATAAATGGTAAACAGCGGCCGCTGTCCCGGTGCCCGGGCGGGACGGAGCCCGGAGCTATGGGACGGCCATAAGATGAAAGGAGATAGATCGGATATGAGCAGAAACGGGAAGGGAATTGCCGTTGTGGGCGCGGCCATCCTGACGCTGGGGATTTTCCTCACCGCGTGCGGCTCCTCCGGGGGTGCGGGGAGCAGTCCCGCGCCGGAGAACAGCCCCGCGCCGTCGGAGAGCGCCGATACACAGACTGTCCACGGGGTCATCAATAAAATTGACTCCTATCTGGTTTTGCTGACCGAGGACGGGGAATACCAGATTATGGACTACAGCAGGGACGTAGTTTTGGACAACTTTGCGGAGGGGGACACGGTGGATATTACCTACACGGGGCAGCTGGGGGACGAGAGCGCCAGCCCCATGATTGTCTCCATCGCAAAATCCAGCTGATGGGCGCAGCGCCCCGTTTCGGCTATGACGGGCAATGCACAGATATTGCTTGCAATCGGGGGAAGATTGGTGTACAATACTCTATACAATCAAATACAGGGGAGCTTGTGTGAACAGGCTGAGAGGAAGGTATGGCCTTCGACCCTTTACCTGATGCGGATAATGCCGCCGTAGGAAGTCATAACTCGGACGATTGACAGGAGGCACCCGTAGGGGGCCTCCTGTTTTTGTACGTTTAGGAAGGGAGACAGAGCGATGAGAAACTATACCACCCAGATGGACGCCGCAAAGCGGGGGATTATCACCCCGGAGATGGAGACAGTGGCCCAAAAAGAGTACCGCACGCCGGAGGAGATCCGGGACCTGGTAGCCCGGGGGCAGGTGGCTATCTGCGCCAACAGGCTGCACACCTGCATTGACCCCAACGGGGTTGGCTCCATGCTGCGCACAAAGATCAACGTGAACCTGGGTGTGTCCCGGGACTGCAAGGACTACGACGTGGAGATGGAGAAGGTAATGGCGGCGGTGAACATGGGGGCGGAGGCCATTATGGATCTCTCCTCCCACGGGGATACCCAGCCCTTCCGCCGGAAGCTGACAGCGGAGTGCCCGGCCATGATCGGCACCGTGCCGGTGTACGACAGCGTGATCCACTACCAGCGGGATCTGGCCACCCTTACCGCCAAGGACTTCATCGACGTGGTGCGGCTGCACGCCCAGGACGGGGTGGACTTTGTCACCCTCCACTGCGGCATCACCCGCAAGACTATCGACCAGATCAAAAAGCACAAGCGGAAGATGAACATCGTCTCCCGGGGCGGCTCCCTGGTGTTCGCCTGGATGAGCATGACGGGGGAGGAAAACCCCTTCTATGAGTACTATGACGAGATTTTGGAGATCGGCCGGGAGTACGATGTGACCATCTCCCTGGGGGACGCCTGCCGGCCCGGCTGCCTGGCCGACGCCAGCGACGTGTGCCAGATTGAGGAGCTGGTGCGCCTGGGCGAGCTGACCAAGCGGGCCTGGGCCAGGGACGTGCAGGTCATGGTGGAGGGCCCGGGCCACGTGCCCCTGGATCAGATCGAGGCCAACATGAAGATCCAGCAGACCCTGTGCATGGGGGCCCCCTTCTATGTGCTGGGCCCCATCGTTACCGACATCGCCCCCGGCTACGACCACATCACCTCCGCCATCGGCGGGGCTATTGCCGCCGCCTCCGGGGCCGCCTTCCTGTGCTATGTTACCCCCGCCGAGCACCTGGCCCTGCCCAACGTGGATGACGTGAAGCAGGGGATTATCGCCTCCAAGATCGCCGCCCACGCGGCGGATATCGCCAAGAAGGTGCCCCACGCCCGGGACATTGATGACAAGATGGCCGACGCCAGGCGCACCTTCGACTGGGAGGCCCAGTGGGCCTGCTCCCTGGACCCGGAGACCGCCAAGGGCATCCGGGCCGACCGGGCGCCCGAGCACGAGGACAGCTGCTCCATGTGCGGCAAGTTCTGCGCGGTGCGCAGCATGAACAAGGCGCTGAGCGGGGAGGACATCGATATTCTGTAAAAATGCAAGATGGAAAAACGCGGGCCGCTGCTTGCAGCGGCCCGCGTTTTTTTGTTATGGCGTTAGGGTTCAATCTCCATGCTCTGCATCTGCTGCTGTGTGACCCCGTTTTTGCGCCCCAGGGAAAGCCAGTATTTGGTGGAGGCGCTTAAAAACATCCCCTTGCTCAGAGGCATGGTGGTCTGAAAGGCGCCATACTCCTCCCGGGCAATGGAGCGGGCCAGCTTTTTGACGCTCCCCGCGGCCAGAAAACGAAAGGGGGATTCCAGAATCGCCTCGCCGCTGCCGATTTTCAGGATGGAACCGGCGGGGTACCCGTTCTGGGCGCAGAACAGCCGGATCATGTCGGCGGCCACGTCGCACTGGTGGGGCTCCAGAAAGCCGCAGTTGATCAGGGCGGAGATCACCGGCCTGTTTTTCAGAGAGGACTGCTCCAGGGACTTGAGGAAGTTGAGCAAGGTGACGGGGATGCCGTCTGCGTAGAGGGGGAAGACCAGCAGGACGTGCTTGCAGTCCTCCAGCCCGGCGCAAAGCTGGGGGTGGTTGCTGCCCGTGATCTCGAAATAGGATGTGGGCAGGGCGCTGTACCGGGCGAAGAGCTGGGCGTACCCCTTGGAGTTGGACCTGGGGGCCCGGGGGCTCCCGTTTAAAATTATGATTCCGCCCATGCGTCCACCTCCTCCTTTACCCGGGCGTCCACCTGCTCCTCCGGACAGAAGACCACCCGCCAGCTTTCAAAGCTCATGTTGCGGGCGTTCCGATCCACCAGCCGCCGGAACAGGGCCTGCTCCTCCGGTGAAGTGGGGCCGTAGGCCAGAATGGTAGCCTGCTTGGGCGCCACCGCGCGCTGGACGTGGTGAGTCTCCCCGTCCAAAATGCGGAGAAAGGCCTGCTGGACGGGAATGGCCCGCTCCAGCATGGTTTTCATGATGGTATCGTACCCGCCGTATTTCACCCGGCTGACGTAGAGGAGCTTGTCGCTCTGGGCGATAAGGGGGTAGACCTTTACAGCGTCGTCCCGTATTACGCACCGGCCGGGAGTCTTTGTCCAGCAGCCGAAGCACCCCACGCAGTTTCGGATTTGCAGGGCGGAGAGGTCCATCCAGGTGACATCTCCGGGGAGGGAGAGGCAGCTGTCAAGAGGGCAGTCTGTGAGTATCAGTTTCATTGTGTGCTCCATTTCGCATTATACAAACTGCCCTTCATTATATCCCATGGGCCCGGACCTGGGTAGGGGGATTTTCCAGGAAATAAAATGGAAGGATATAGAACGCGGGCCGACCCGGGAAGATGGCCGGGGCGGCGGCGTTTACTCGCCGTACCCGTGGGGGTGGGTGCTGTGCCACTTCCAGGCGGTGGCAATGATATCCTCCACACTGGTATACCTGGGCTTCCAGCCCAGCACCTCCATGGCCTTCTTGCTGGAGGCGATGAGGGTGGCCGGGTCGCCGGGGCGGCGGCCCTCCTCCACCACGGGGATGGGGTGGCCGGTGACCCGGCGGGCGGCCTCAATAATCTCCCGGTTGGAAAAGCCCTGGCCGTTGCCCAGGTTGAAGGCGGCGGAGGGGTTGCCCCCCTTGAGGTAGTCCAGGGCCAGCATGTGGGCGTCGATGAGATCCTCCACGTGGATATAGTCCCGGATGCAGGTGCCGTCCTTGGTGGGGTAGTCGGTGCCGAAGAGGGAGAGCTTCTCCCGCTTGCCCTGGGCCACCTGGAGGATGAGGGGAATAAGGTGGCTCTCCGGGCGGTGGTCCTCCCCGATGCTGCCGTCGTGCCACGCCCCGGCTACATTAAAATAGCGCAGAGCGCAGTATTTCAGCCCGTGGGCGCTGTCGCACCAGCGGAGCATCTTCTCCACAATCAGCTTGCTCTCCCCGTAGGGGTTGGTGGGCAGCTGCCGGTCGGTCTCCACAATGGGCACGTGCTCCGGCTCGCCGAAGGTGGCGGCGGTGGAGGAAAAGACCAGATAGGGCACCTTGTGGGCGATCATGGTCTCGATGAGGGACAGCCCGGCGGTGACGTTGTTGCGGAAGTAGACCTCGGGGATCTGCATGCTCTCTCCCACCAGGGAGAAGGCGGCAAAGTGGATCACCGCCTGGATGGACTCAGCCTGAAAGACCTGCTCCAGAAAGGCCCGGTCCCCCACATCGCCCACGTAGAGCCTGCCGCCCTTGAGGGCCTGGCGGTGGCCCTTGGACAGGTTGTCCACCACCACCACATCCACGCCCCGCTCCACCAGAGCGGCCACGCAGTGGCTGCCGATATACCCGGCTCCGCCGGTCACAAGAATTGCCATGGGATAACCTCCTGTCAAAATAGCTGTAATAAGAAGCGGCCGATGCTCTCCATGGCCTCCACCGCCCGCTTGGTGGGGAACATCTGGAACACGTGCCACATATCGCTCCACACCTCCAGCCGGCAGGGGACGGCGGCCTGGATCATCCGGTCCCGCAGGCGCACCGAGTCGGAGAGGAGGATCTCGTTGGAGCCCACCTGGATGAGGGTGGGGGGAAAGCCGGAGAGATCCCCCAGCAGGGGGGAGAGCAGGGGGGAGGAGCAGTCCGCCCCCCGGGCGTAGGCCTCCCGCACGGCGGTGATATAGTTCATGGTGAGAATGGGGTCCATGTCCGCCTGCTCCTGGTAGGATTTCCCGCCGGCGGTCATATCCGTCCAGGGGGAGAGGAGGATGAGGGCGCCGGGCAGCCGCCGGGCGCTCTGCTTGAGCAGGTGGCACAGCACCAGGGCCAGATTGCCCCCGGCGGAGTCGCCCGCCACCACCACGTCCCGGGCGCCGTAGCCCTGGTACATCAGGTGGTCCCAGGCACGCAGCGCGTCCTGGGTGGCGGCGGGGTAGGGGTGCTCCGGGGCCAGGCGGTACTCAAAGCAGAGCACCTCGTACCCGGTGACGTGGGCCAGCTTGGAGGCCAGAATGCGGGAGTAGCCCAGGGTACCGCTGGTGTAGCCCCCGCCGTGGCAGTAGAGGATGCACCGCCGCCGGTCGTGGCCCCGGTGGGGGCGCACCCAGGCGGCGTTCATGCCGTCCAGGGAGAAGGGCTCCCAGCTCATCCCCGCCATGGGGGCCACCAGGCGGCCCAGCAGCTCCTGTCCCTTGCGCTGGCGCTCCAAATCATCCCAGTTCATGGTCTCCGGGGTGGCGGCGCTGTGCACCGCCTTGAGAGCCCGCATGAAGGGGGCCAGACGGCGCTTCTCCGCCTGCTGCCGCTGCTGGGGCGAGGGGCGCTTGAGCTTCATTCGGATGGGATTGCTGTCCAACGGTCACCGCTCCTTTCGCGCCACCATTATAGCATGCCCCGAAAACAAAGAAAAGGAAAAGTTCCCCCTGGATTCCCCCCTTGTGGGTGGGGGCGGGAAGTGGTATGCTAATAGTAAGCGCGAAAGGGAGAAAGGGGGCGGGGAGATGGAGCGGCAGGGTCAGAACGCCGGATGGTACAAGCTGGACAACGCCGGAGTGCTCTACTCCTCCATCCAGAAGCCCAGATACTCCGCCAACTACCGCTTCTCCGCCGTGATGGACCAGCCGGTGGACCCCGCCGCCCTTCAGCGGGCGGTGGACAAGACCATGCCCCGCTTCCCCTGCTTCCGGGTGCGCATCAAGCCGGGGCTGTTCTGGTACTACTTCGAGCCCAACGACGCCCCCGGCCCCTTTGTGCGGGAGGACATTGCAAACCCCTGTCAGCCTGTGCGCTTCAAGGAGGACAACGGCTGGCTGGTGCGCTTTTACTACTACAACTGCCGCATCTCCATCGAGGTGTTCCACGCCGTGTCCGACGGGGCGGGCACCCTGGTGCTCTTCAAGACCCTGCTGGCGGTCTACCTGCGGGAGCTGGGGCATGAGATCCCCTGCGGGGGGGACATCCTGGACATTACCCAGCCTCCGGATGGGGAGGAGCTGGAGGACGCCTACGCCCGCTACGCCACGGTGAAGGCCCGGCGGAAGGGCCCCTACAAGCACGCCTACCCCAACACGGGCACGCCGGAGCCCTTTTACACCCTGAACGTCACCATGGGCTTTCTCCCGGTGGATCAGCTCAAGGCCCTCTCCCGGGCCCACGGGGTATCCATCACCGAGTACCTCACGGCGGTGCTTATGAAGGTGATTATGGACAAGCAGCACCGGGAGCGGCCCCGGCGGGAGAAGCCGGTGGCCCTGGCTATCCCCATCAACCTGCGGGCCTACTTCCCGTCCAAGACCCTGCGCAACTTCATCCTCACCGTGCGGCCGGTGATCGACCCCAGTCTGGGGGAGTACACCTTTGAGGAGGTGCTCTCCCAGGTGCACCACTTCCTGCGCCTGCACATCAACCGCCAGCAGATGCAGGCATCCTTCACGGGCAACGTGAAGTTTACCACCAACCGCCTGCTCAAGGTGATCCCCATCTTTCTGAAAAACCCGGGCATGGCCTTCAGCTATAAGATGGCGGGGGTGCTGCCCTACTCGGGCACCTACACCAACCCCGGCCCCTTTCCGGTGCCCGAGGAGATGCGCCCCCACATCCGGCATATGGAGGTCATCCTGGGCCAGGCCACCAAGGCCCGGGTGCACTGCGCCTCCATCAGCTATGAGAATGTGATGGAGATTACCTTCGCGGGCACCCTGAAGGAGACCGACACCGAGCGGGAGTTTTTCCGCTTCCTGGTGCGCCAGGGGCTGCCTGTGAAGGTTGTGAGCAACCGCACCCGATAAAGCGGAGGTGAGCGTATTATGTCCTACTGCGTCAACTGCGGGGTGGAGCTGGACCGGACTGCCGGCTTCTGCCCCCTGTGCCATACCCCGGTGGTCAACCCCAGCCAGCCGGTGGATACCCAGGCCCCCACCCCCTTTCCCACCCGGCGGGAGGAGGTGGCGGTGGCCAGCAAGCCGGAGATTGCCATCCTCATCTCCGCCATGCTGGCCTCGGTAGCCATCTGCTGCGGCATTCTCAATCTCTTTCTCCAGCCCCACCGCGCCTGGTCCCTCTATGTCATCGGCGCGGCGGTGATGCTGTGGATCTGGCTGGTTCCTCCGCTGCTTATGCAGGGGATGCACCTGCTGCTGCGTCTGGTGCTGGATGTTGCGGCCATCGCCATCTATGTATTTCTCATCTCCCTGGATCTGGGCGGCGGGCGCTGGTTTTTGGGCCTGGCGCTGCCCGTTATCCTCTGGGGTGGGGCGATTATCCTCTTCCTGGGCCTGGTGCTGCGGGTGTACCGGAGATCCATTATCACCAGCGTCACCATTGTCATCGGCAGCGGCGGGGTGTTCTGTATGGGGCTGGAGGGGTTTATCGACCGCTGGCTCTACGGCGCCTGGAACCCCTCCTGGTCGGTGGTAGCCCTTACCGCCTGTGTGGGCATGGTGATCCCCCTGATCATCATCCGCCGGGTGCCCTCTCTGCGGGAGGAGATGCGCCGCAGGCTCCATTTATAAAATATTTTGTAAACCCGGTGGAAGGGTTGACGTATTTTGTTGGATCCGGTATACTGACAAAGGCGATAGAATATGCTTCTATTGCTTTTGGGATAAAGAGAAAGGAGTTGTGCAGCAGTGAATAATCAGGAAGTTCCCGGGAAGGGCGCAGCCATTGCCAGCCTTGTGCTGGGTATCATTGGCTTGGTGGTGGCACTGTTTGTGTTTGGCCCCGTGGGCGCGATTTTGGGCATTGTGGGTGTGGTCATGGCGTCCAAGGCCAAGCAGCAGGGATTTGAGGGCGGCATGCGTACTGCCGGCTTTGTCCTGTCCATTCTTGCCATCGTCTTCGGCCTGATCGGCCTGGTTGCGTGCATTGCCTGCGCGGGCACCATCGGCATGATGGGCGCCTTTGCTTAAGGAATCCGTACAAGAACCAAAGGCACTACCAGACGGGTGCGGCATCCAGCGGGTGCCGCACCTGTTTTATTTTGATGAGAGGGGGGAGGGGCGTGCTGCCCTATGTGACCATTCTGGGCCGGACGCTGCCCAGCTATGGCATGCTGGGGATGGGAGCTCTGCTGCTGGGCCTGCTCATCGCCCTGGTGCGCTGCCCCCGGTTCGGCCTGTCCCGGGATGACTGCGCCTATCTCTATATTTTGGGGGCCATCGGCGCTTTGGTTGGGGCCAAGGTCCTCTACCTGCTGCCCCGGATATCTGAGCTCTCAGCGGATTTTCCCCTGCTGTGGAAGCAGCCGGAGGTCTTTGCCGCCCGTTATCTGTCGGGGGGCATGGTGTTCTACGGCGGTTTTCTGGGGGGTGTGCTGGGGGCCTGGCTGGCCGCCCGGTATTTCAAGCTGCGGCTGACTGACTTTTTCCCGGTGCTCATCCCCGCCCTGCCTCTGATCCACGCCGTGGGCCGGGTGGGCTGTTTCTGCGCCGGGTGCTGCTACGGCATGCCTGTGTCCTGGGGTGTAGTATTCCCTGCCGGGGGCGCCGCCCCCGCCGGGGTGCCCCTGCTGCCCGTACAGCTGTGGGAGGCGGCGGCGGAAGGGGTTATCTTCCTGTTCCTGCTGTGGTATTCCCGCCGCGTCTCCCGCCCTGCCGTCCTGCTGCGGGCCTATGTATTTGCCTACGCGCCGGTGCGCTTTGTGCTGGAGTTTCTTCGGGGA
>CALWWS010000143.1 GCA_944385305.1 uncultured Oscillospiraceae bacterium
AAGTACCTGCTGCCCGACAATCAGGAGACCATCCGGGCTACGGAGATCCTGGCCAAGGAAGGCTTTGTGGTCATGCCCTACATGTACCCCGACCTGAATGTGGCCCGGGACCTGGTGAACGCCGGCGCGGCGGCGGTGATGCCTCTGGCCTCTCCCATCGGCTCCAACAAGGGCCTGGCCACCCGTGAGTTCATCCAGATCCTCATCGACGAGATAGCCCTGCCCGTCATTGTGGACGCGGGCATCGGGCGGCCCAGCCAGGCCTGCGAGGCCATGGAGATGGGGGCGGCGGCGGTGATGGCCAACACCGCCATCGCCACCGCCGGGGACGTGCCCGCCATGGCCCTGGCCTTCAAGAAGGCCATTGAGGCGGGCCGGACGGCCTACCTGGCCGGCCTGGGCCGGGTGATGGAGCGGGGGGCGGCGGCCTCCTCCCCCCTCACCGGATTTCTGGCGGACTGAGGGGAGGGAGCAGCATGGATCAGCCTATGGAGGGCATTGAGGTTGTGGAGGTCAAGAACAAGATTGACCACATGGCCTATCTCCCCGGCATGGAGCAGATTGACCCCGCGGTGCGCCTGGCGGTGACCGCCGCCCGGGAGGGGTACGACGAGAGCGCCTACACCGCCAAGGACGTGCGCGCCGCCCTGGACGCCCAGGTGCGCACCCCGGAGCACTTTGCCGCCCTTCTCTCCCCGGCGGCCGACCCCTTCCTGGAGGAGATGGCCCAAAAGGCCCGCTACGACAAGCGCCGCTTCTTCGGGGACAACGTGTACCTCTTCACCCCCATCTACATCTCCAACTACTGCGAGAACTACTGCATCTACTGCGGCTTCAACTGCCACAACAAGATCCGCCGGGCCAAGCTGGACATGCCCGCCATCGAGCGGGAGATGGCCGCCATCGCCGCCACCGGCCTGGAGGAGATCCTCATCCTCACCGGGGAGAGCCGGGCGAAGTCCGACGTGGCCTACATCGGCGAGGCCTGCAAGATCGCCCGCAAATACTTCAAGATGGTGGGCATCGAGGTCTACCCCATGAACTCCGACGAGTACGCCTACCTCCACCAGTGCGGGGTGGACTATGTCACCGTTTTCCAGGAGACCTACAACCCCGACCGGTACGAGCAGCTCCACCTGGCGGGGCATAAGCGTATCTTCCCCTACCGCATGGAGGCCCAGGAGCGGGCCCTCATGGGGGGCGTGCGGGGGGTGGCCTTCGCCGCCCTGCTGGGGCTGGACGATTTCCGGCGGGACGCCTACGCCACCGGCATGCACGCCTGGCTGCTCCAGCGCAAGTACCCCCACGCGGAGATCTCCTTCTCCTGCCCCCGGCTGCGCCCCATCGTGAACAACGACAAAATCAACCCCAAGGACGTGCACGAGCGGCAGCTTCTCCAGATCATGTGCGCCTACCGGCTGTTTATGCCCTACGCGGGCATGACCATCTCCACCCGGGAGCGGGCGGGGTTCCGGGACCATGTGGTGGACATCGCCGCCACCAAGATCTCCGCCGGGGCGTCCACCGGCATCGGCGGCCACTCCGGGGAGGAGGAGGGGGACGACCAGTTTGAGATCGCCGACAACCGCACGGTGGATCAGGTGGTCGCCGCCATCCGCGCCCAGGGGCTCCAGCCGGTGATGAACGACTACATCTATGTTTGAGCTTATCGCAGTCACCAGCCGCGCCCTGTGCCCCGGGGATCTGCCCGGGCGGATTGGGGCCCTGTGCGCCGGTGGGATCCACAGGGTGATCCTCCGGGAGAAGGATCTCACCCCCGGGGAATATGAGGCCCTGGCCCGCCGGGCCCTGGCGGCGGGAGGGGAGCGGGTGATCCTCCACCACTTTCCGGCGGCCTGCGCCGCCCTGGGGGCTCCCCGGCTCCACCTGTCCCTGGGGGAGCTGGAGGCAGACCCCGCCCTGCGGGAGAGGGTGGAGCTGCTGGGTGTGTCCGTCCACGCCCCGGACGAGGCTGTCCGCGCCCAGGAGCTGGGGGCGGACTATGTGACGGCGGGGCATGTGTTTGACACATCCTGCAAGGCCGGCCTGCCCGGCCGGGGGCTGGACTTTTTGCGGGCGGTGTGCGCCGCCGTGTCCATCCCGGTGTATGCCATCGGAGGGGTGGAGGGGGACAAGCTGTCTCAAATCCGCGCCGCCGGGGCGGCAGGGGCCTGCCTGATGAGCGGCCTGATGACCTGCGCCGACCCCGCCGGGGCGGTGAAGGCCCTCCGCGCCGCCCTGGAGGAGACATAAAAAGGGGGCCGCCGCAGATTTCCTGCGGCGGCCCCTTTTTCATGAGCAAAGGCGAGCTTACTTCAGCTCCACCTTGGCGCCCACTTCCTCCAGCTTCTTCTTCAGCTCCTCGGCCTCGTCCTTGGAGACACCCTCCTTGACAGCCTTGGGAGCGGCCTCGACAACAGCCTTGGCCTCGGCCAGGCCCAGGCCGGTGATCTCGCGGACAGCCTTGATGACCTTGATCTTCTCGGCGCCGACCTCAGCCAGCACCACGTCGAACTCGGTCTTCTCCTCAGCAGCGGGAGCGGCAGCGCCGGCAGCGGCGGGAGCGGCCATGGCGGCGGCGGAAACGCCGAACTCCTCCTCCAGAGCGTGCACCAGCTCGGACAGCTCCAGAACGGTCAGGCCCTTAACCTCTTCGATGAGGGCAGTAATCTTCTCAGAAGCCATGATATGTTACCTCCTAAATATGTGTTTTTTTAAATTAAAACGGGGGAAAGGGGTCTTACTCGGCGGCGGGGGCCTCGGCCTCCACGAAGCCGCCGTTCTTCTCGGCGATGGCCTTCAGGACGATAGCCAGGCTGGTGATGGGGGCCAGCATGGTGCCCAGAACCTGCGCCTGGAGGACCTCCTTGGAGGGCAGCTCGGCCAGGGCGGTGATCTCGTCCATGGAGAGCACCTTGCCGTCCATAAAGCCGGCCTTGATGGAGAACTTGGCGCCGTTGAACTGCTTGGCGAACTTGTTGATCACCCGCATGGGGGCGATGGGATCGCCGTGAGACAGAGCCATGGAAGTGGTGCCGTTGAGCACGCCGTCCATCTCCTCCAGCCCCACGTTGTTGATGGCGAAGCGCAGCAGGGTGTTCTTCACCACGGCGTAGTCCAGCTCGTTCTTGCGGCACTCGGCGCGCAGAGCGGTGTCCTCCGCCACAGTGATGCCCTTGTAGTCCACAAGCACGCCGCTGGCGGCGGTCTTGAGCTTCTCGGTCAGGTCGGCCACGATGGCCTGCTTCTCACTGAGAACCTTTGCGTTAGGCATTTGAATTCACCTCCAGAAATTAAAATGCTGTTTCGCATCCAAAGACGCAAAACAGCACCTGAAAAAACCACGATACTGCATTCTCGGCAGGACTTATGGTCGCCTGCTGTCTTTGAATACGAATGATATTATATCAGCCTGGACAGGCTGTGTCAAGCACAACCTGTCCAGGTTTGATATTTTTTGTCACGCTCCGCGCTTTTTGTTACATCAGCTTGGCGGAGTTGATCTTCACGCCGGGGCCCATGGTGGAAGCACACACGCAGGAGCGGATGTACTGCCCCTTGGCGGCGGAGGGCTTGGCCTTGATGATGGCGCCCATGAGGGCGTTGAAGTTCTCGGTGAGCTTCTCAGCGCCGAAGGACACCTTGCCGATGGGGCAGTGGATGATGTTGGTCTTGTCCAGACGGTACTCCACCTTACCGGCCTTGATCTCCT
>CALWWS010000144.1 GCA_944385305.1 uncultured Oscillospiraceae bacterium
ATGATGCGCCCCTGCTTGGATTTTTTCGCGATGTTCAGCCCGAACAGATTACGCCGCTTATTGAACAGCGGTCCCTCAGGGGAGTTGAGGTATTTGGGTGTGCTGTCGTCCAGCACCCGGCCGCCAAAGCCGATTACCTCGCCCCTCAGGTCAATAATGGGAAACATCACCCGGTTGCGGAACCGGTCGTAAATCCGGCCGTTTTTGTTGTTCACCGCCAGGCCGGCCTCCAGCAGCTCGGACTTGGTAAAGCCCTTCGCCCCCATGGCCACAATCAGGTTGTCCCATCCCTCTGGGGCCATGCCCAGGCCGAAGCGGGTCACTGTGCTTTTGGACAGCGCCCGTTTGCCAAACAGGTACTCCGCCCCCGCCCTGCCCTGCTCTCCCATCAGGCAGGCGTGGAAAAAGCGAGCTGCCTCCCGGTTGAGGGCGAGCAGGCGCTCCCGCTTTTTGCGGTAGCCCTCGTTTTCCCCGGTCTCGGGCATCTCCATCCCCGCCCGCTGGGCCAGCAGGCGCACCGCGTCCACAAAGGGCAGGTTTTCCATCTCCATAATAAAGGAGATGACGCCGCCACCCTTTCCGCAGCCGAAGCAGTGGTAGATCTGCTTGTCGGGAGAGACGGAAAAGGAGGGGGTCTTTTCATTGTGAAAGGGACATAGCCCCCACAGGTTGTTCCCCTTCCGGGTGAGGGGCACATAGGAGGATACCACATCGGTAATCTCGCTGCGGGCTACCAGCTCGTCGATAAATTGTTCCGGAATGGCCAATGCCCGCTCCCCTCCTTTTTTCGCCTATACCGCCTTATCTTTGCCGTTTTTTGGCGGATTCATACCACTATTTTACCGACCAGGACTTGGGGATAAAGGCGTCCTTAAACTGCTCCACCGCGTAGACGTCGGTCATGCCGGCGATGTAGTCGCACACCGCCCGCTCCACCCCCTCGTTGACCCGGATGGCCTGGTACTCAGGGGGCAGCTTGTCCGGGATGGCCGCATAGTAGTCAAACAGGCGGCGGAGCATATCCTGTGCCTTGCCCTCCTTCCCCTTGGCCACCGGATTGCGGTAGACAAACTCAAACATGAATTCCCGCAGCTTGTGCATAGCCTGGGCAAAGTCGGGGGACTGGGCGATAACCCCCTTTCCCTGGCTGGTGCGGATGATATCCACCGTCAGGGAGTTGATCCGCTCGGAGTGGGTAAAGCCCAGCAGCTGGGAGCAGTCCAGAGGGATATCCATGGGGTAGATGATCTTGCCCCGGATGGCGTCGTCAATGTCGTGGTTGATGTAGGCGATCTTGTCCGCCAGGCGGATGATCCGGCCCTCCAGGGTCTCCGCCTGCTCCGGCCCGGTGTGGCACAGGATGCCCCGGCGCACCTCCCAGGTCAGGTTGAGGCCCTCCCCCTCCTTCTCCAGCTTCTCCACCACCCGCAGGGACTGCCGGTTATGGGCAAAGCCGCCGGGCATAATCCCGTCCAGCACCCGCTCCCCGGCGTGGCCGAAGGGGGTGTGGCCCAGGTCGTGTCCGTAGGCCGCCGCCTCGGTGAGATCCTCGTTGAGGCGCAGGCCACGGGCAATGGTGCGGGCAATGCGGGCCACCTCGATGGTGTGGGTCATGCGGGTGCGGTAGTGATCCCCCTCCGGCTCCAGAAAGACCTGGGTCTTGTGCTTGAGCCGGCGGAAGGCCTTGGAGTGGACAATGCGGTCGATGTCCCGCTGAAAACAGGTGCGGGTGGGACAGGGGGGCAGAGGAAGCTCCCGGCCCCGGGAGGCGGAGGACAGACAGGCAAACTCACTCAGCGTCTCCCGCTCCCTGGCCTCAATTTCCTCGCGCACCGTCAAGGGCTTTCACCTCCCTGTGGCATCGTATATTCTTCTATACGCTTTTTCTCCCGAAAATCCTTCCCATGTCAAAAAAATTCACGGTTTATTCACAATATCCCGGGGCACGGCCCGCCAAACCTCCCCCTCCGGCAGGGGGGTGACGCCTCCGGCGCTCAGCTCGGTGATACGTTGTGTAAAGGAATCCACCTTTTCAGCCGGGAGCAGGGCGTGAACCGTCACCTGCTCGGCGTAGTCCGCCCCGTCCGGTACGCCGCCCAGCCCCTCCACCTCCAGGCGCACCCGGTCGAAGAGAGGGTAGGGACAGGGTACCGCCACCCGGACCCAGGGGCGCACCACGGAGATGCCGGCGGCGTCCAGGGCGTCCTTGGCGCTCTGGGTGTAGGCCCGCACCAGGCCTCCCGCCCCCAGCAGCACGCCGCCAAAATAGCGGGTCACCACGCAGCAGACCCCGGTGACCTCCTCCCGCTGGAACACGTTGAGCATGGGCTGGCCCGCAGTGCCCTGGGGTTCCCCGTCGTCGGAGTAGCGCTCCACGCCCCCCTCCCGCAGCCGATAGCACCAGCAGTTGTGGCGGGCGTCGTAGTGGCGCTTTTTCATCTGCTCAATATACGCTCTGGCCTGCTCCTCGCTCTCCACCGGCCAGACATGGCCCAGAAAGCGGGAGCGCTTTTCCACCAGCTCGGCCTGGCCGGGGCCGGTGGGCACAAAGTACTCTGTCATACCGCCCCACCTAGTCCTTCCAGATAAATTCGCTCACCTAGCCCAGCACCTTGGGGGTGCAGGTGGCGGTGACCTCAATGGTCTGGCCGTACTCCACCTGCTCCACCCGGGCCTGGCGGTAGAGCATGTCCAGCAGTCCCCCCCGTTCGTAGGGGATGTGCAGGCACACCCTGCAGGCCCCCGTGTCCAGCCGCTGGCCGATCATTTCCACCAGCTTCTCCAGTCCCCGGCCGGTCCTGGCGGATACCGAAACAATATCCTCCCCGTGGGGCATGATGTCCCCGGTGTAGAGATCTGACTTGTTGAACACGTCGATGCGGGGGGTCTGCTGGGCCCCCAGCTCCACCACCAGGCTCTCCACCACCTCCGCCTGCTCCCGCCATTCCGGGTTGGATGCGTCGATGACGTGGAGGAGCAGATCGGCAAAGGCCAGCTCCTCCAAAGTGGCCTTGAAGGCCTCCACCAGATGGTGGGGCAGCTTGCGGATGAAGCCCACCGTGTCGGAGAGGAGCACCGTGCAGGTGTCCGAAATCTCCAGGGTGCGGGTGGTGGTATCCAGGGTGTCGAACAGCCGGTCGTTGGCGGGGATGCCAGCCCCGGTGAGGGCGTTGAGCAGGGTGGACTTGCCCGCGTTGGTATAGCCCACAATAGCCACCACCGGCACCTCGTTCTTCTCCCGGCGGGTGCGCTGGGTGGCCCGCACCCGCCGCACCTGCTCCAGCTCCTCCCGCAGCTTCTGGATCTTCCGGCGCACATGCCGCCGGTCGGTCTCCAGCTGGGTCTCGCCGGGGCCGCGGGTGCCGATGGCGCCCTCCTGCCGCTCCAGGTGGGTCCACATGCCCAGCAGACGGGGCAGCAGGTACTGGTACTGGGCCAGCTCCACCTGGAGGCGGCCCTCCCGGGTTCTGGCCCTCTGGGCGAAGATGTCCAGAATCAGGGCCGCCCGATCCATCACCTGCACCCCCAGCTCCTGGGTGAGCACCCGCTGCTGGGAGGGGGAGAGGGCGTTATCGAAGATCACCATATCCGCCCCGGCGTTGTCCACCAGCTCCTTGACCTCCGCCGTCTTGCCCTCGCCGATGAAGGTACGGGGATCGGGGGTGTCCTTGTTCTGGAGCACGCTGCCCACGCAGGTGCCCCCCGCCGTCTCCAGCAGAGCCTCCAACTCCTCCATGGAGCTCTCTGTGGCGTTCTCCTCCCGGGACAGGCTGTGGGCGGAAAGGCCCACCAGCACAGCCCGGTTCACTTTCTCTTGCGTATGGGTGTCCGTCATTGCTTATCCTCTCCGATAGGCCTCCACAATCTCTCCCACAAACATCCGGTGGTAGTCCTGGCCGGGATACCACCGCTCCCCGATCTCACTGTCCAGGAAGTGGGTGGGGTCCAGATCCTGCCAGTACAGCTTGCGGCACACCAGCACCAGATTGGCCTGGGCGATATAGGGCGCGCCGTTTTGAGCGGCCTCCACGGTAAAGCCGCACTCCTTGATCTTGTCCACCTCCCGGCCGCTCTTGGCGCCGCACAGGGAGAGGGCCTGGCGATAGGAGGGGTCAAAAAAGCTCAGGGTAAAGGCGTCGCTGCCCTCCACAAACTCCAGGGTGTACCGCTGGGGGCGGATGCCCACCGTGGCCACCAGCTTGCCCCACATCACACCCAGGCCGCCCCAGCTGGCCGTCATGGTGTTGCACCGCTCCGCCGTCCCGGCGGTGATGAGCATCCACCGGTCTCCAATCAGAGAAAATACGTTCTCCTCCAGGGTCTTGGGGTTCATCGCTTCCAACATGGCGCACACTCCTTTTTTCTGTCTCCTGCTGTGCAGTATATGCGTTTTCCGGGAAAAAAAGAAACCCGTACCGAAACCGGTACGGGCTTCCCAAATACCAACTTACTTCTTGTCCAGACCAAACTTCTTGTTGAAGCGGCTGACGCGTCCGCCAGTATCCACCATCTTCTGCTTGCCGGTGAAGAAGGGGTGACACTTAGAGCAGACTTCGACTCGAATGTCCTGCTTGGTGGACCCGGTTTCGATCACATTGCCGCAGGCGCATTTGATAGTGGTCTGAGCGTAGTTGGGATGAATGCCTTCCTTCATGTGTGTTCACCTCTTTCTCATCCTGGATCATGGCGCGTGGAGACCTCGTCCCCACAAACGCATTTGATATGATACCATGTCTGTCCCAAAAATGCAACAGTTTTTTTATTTTTTTATGGGGCTTCTCCGTCAGAGCTCCACGCCCCGATCCAGGGCGAAAAACCACAGCACCCTCCGGCACACCGGCCGGCCGGTGATGGCCTCCAGCGCCCGGCTGTAGGCCTCCAGCTGAGGGCGGTAAGTCTCCGTCCGCTCCGCCAGACCGCTCTCCCCCACCCGGTCGGTCTTGAAGTCCACCACCACCATGCCCGCCGGGGTGTCAAAGCAGCAGTCCACCACCCCCTGGAGGAGCACCTGCTCCCCCTCTCCGGCCCGGGGAAAGTAGTCCTTTGCAGGCACCAGCAGGGAGAACTTAAACTCCCGGCGCAGGCCGGGGGCGGCCAGGACCTCCCGGCCCAGGGGCGAGGCAAAAAAGGCGGCAATCCGGGCCGGCTCCACCGCCCTGCCCTGCTGGGCCGTCAGGTACTCCCCCTCCACCAGCCGGGCGATCTCCGCCTCCACACCCTGTACGTCCGCCGCCCTGGCAAAGTCGATATACTGCATCACCAGGTGCAGGGCGGTGCCCCGCTGGGCGGGAGTGAGGCCCATCTCCCGGGCGGCAAAGTCCGGGCGGGCAAAGAGGATGGGCCTGGGGGGCGCGGGGGCCTGCTCCGCCGCCTCGCCGTCCAGCTCCCTGCCCTTGAGCTGGGTGGCGGTGGGCTTGGAGGGGATATCCACCGTCTCCCGGTGGGGATAGCGCCAGAGCAGGGCGGCCCGGAGAGTCTCCTCTTCCTCCGGCTCTTCTCCCCTCTCCCCCTCCGGCCGGACGGCCCGGGGGCGCGCCGGGGCCTGGCGCAGATCCCCGGTCTCCACCCACCGCATGTCCCACGCCGGGCCGAAGGGGGCCTGGGGCACAGGGACGTCGGTCCCCGCCGCCCGGCGCAGTACCTCCGCCTCCGGCCGGGCCAGGGCAGCCAGGAGCACCCACTCCCCCGCGCTCTGGCAGCCCAGAAGCACCTGGGGGGCCACCGGGAAGCCGGCGTCTCCCGCCAGCTTGCCCAGGGCCGCCGCCCCTCCGGTGAGGGCGCAGCACAAAATCAGCTTCTCCTTGGCCCGGGTCATGGCCACATAGAGCAGACGCAGCTCCTCGGCCATCATCTCCCGCTCCAGCTGCCGGGCCACCGCCGTGCGGGCCAGGGTGGGATACTCCACCATCCGCCCGGTGTCCAGCCGCTTGGGCCCCACCCCCAGCTGGGGGTGGAAGAGAATGGGCCGGCTCATGTCCTCCCGGTTGAGCCGCCTGGCCAGGCCGCACAGCAGCACCACGGGAAACTCCAGGCCCTTGGACTTGTGGATGCTCATAATGCGCACCCCGCCCCCCTCCCGGCCCGGAGAGGGGAGAATGAGCTTGCTCCCGTTCTCCCGCAGGCGGCCCAGGTAGGTGAGAAAGCCGAACAGGCCCTTGTGATCCGATCCCTCGAACCGGCGGGCCAGCTCCGCCAGGGTAAGCAGGTTGCCCCGGCGAAGCTCCCCCTCGTCCATGGCGCCGAACACACCCAGCAGGTTGGTCTTGTCGTAGATGTGCCAGATGAGCTCGTAGCTGCTCCGGTCGCAGGCGCCGAAGCGCAGCTCCTCCAGCTCCTCCAGGAAGGCGGCGCAGTCCGCCCCCCCGTCGGCGGCCAGGGCGTCGTAAAAGTCCGTCTGGGGGGATGCCGCCCGAATCTGGGCCAGCCGGTCGGCGGAAAAGCCGTACACCGGGGAGCGCAGGGCGGAGATGAGGGGCACATCCTGCCGGGGGTTGTCCGCAATTTGAAGCAGAGACAGGGCCACCGATACCTCGGTGCTGGCGAAGAAGTCGCTCCCCCCCTCCGCCTGCCAGGGGATGTCCAGCTCCCCCAGGGCCTTGGCGTAGTGGTGCAGCACCGTGCCAGGGGAGCGCAGGAGGATGACCACGTCCCCCCACCGCACCGGGCGGGGCTCGCCCCCCTCCCCTGTCACGGAAAAGCCCGCCCGGACCAGCTCCAGGATGCGCCGGGCGGCAAAGCGGGCCTCCAGCAGATCCCGCCCGCTCTTCTCCTCGTCCTCCTCCCCGTCCTCCTCCCGGCAGTCCAGCACCTCCAGCTCCAGGGCGTAGCGGCCGTCCGGCTCAAAGGGAGCGCCGGGGCACAGGGCCTGCTCGGCGGTATACGCCATCTCCCCGAAGGGGACGGACATAATGGCCCGGAACAGGTCGTTGGCCCCCTCCAGCACCTCGGGGCGGGAGCGGAAGTTTTTGGACAGGATAATCCGCCTGCTTTCCCCCTCCGAGGCCCGGGTATGGGGGGCAAAGCTGCGGTATTTCTCCAGAAAGATGGTGGGGTCGGCCAGGCGGAAGCGGTAGATGGACTGCTTCACATCCCCCACCATGAAGAGGTTGCGCCCCTGCCGGGACAGGGCGGTAAAGATGGCATTCTGCACCTGGTTGGTGTCCTGGTACTCATCCACCATATTCTCCTCAAACCGGGCGCTCCACTGCTCTGCCAGGGGGGTGGGCGCGCCGTCCTCCCCCGCCAGCAGGCGCACCGCCAGATGCTCCAGGTCGGAGAAATCCAGCACCCGCCTGCGGGCCTTCTCCCCGGTATAGGCCTTCTCAAAGTCCTTGAGCAGAGCGAAGAGGCCCCGCATGGCGGGGAATACCGCCCGCAGATCCTCCAGCAGGCCGTCGCTGGTGTCGGCAAACCACTCGGAGAGCTTGTCCAGCCGCTTTTTGCACCGGGCGCGGATGTCCTTGACCTGCTGGGCGACCCCGGGACAGTCGGCCATCTTCTTGCGCCCGGCGGCGGGAAAGGGCACGGGCAGGGCACGGGCCGCGCTGTCCCACCCCTCCGCCGTCCCCCGTACCAGCTCCTCCAGCCCCCGGAGGGTGGCGGCGATGCTGGCGGCGTAGTTGGCGTGGAGGTTCTCGTCCAGATCGCACAGCGCCAGGGCGCGCTCCATCTGCTCCAGCCAGTAGCGCCCCTGCTCCGCCGCGTCGGAAAGCAGCAGGCGTCCCCAGGGGGTCTGCCCCGCCTCCTCCACCCCCTCCAGGGCAAAGACCCGCTCCTGGCCGTCCAGCCAGCGGGCGGGGTCGGGATGGCTCTGCACCCGCTGTCGGATGTCCAGCACAATCTCCATCAGCCGACGGTCGTCCCGCCCGGCGGACATGGTGTCCACCAGCTGGGCAAAGTCGGTGCCCGGCTCGATGGTCTCATAGCGCCGGTCCAGCACGTCGTTGAGGGCCCGGTCCATGAGTATCCGGGCCTCCCCCTCGTCGCACAGGCGGAAGTCGGGGTCAATCTCCAGCAGGTGCCCGCTCTCCCGCAGCAGGGACGCGCAGAAGGCGTGGACGGTGGAGATCTGGGCCTTGTAGACCAGGGTGGTCTGGCGGCGCAGCCGCTGGTCGGCGGGGTTGTCCGCCAGGCGGCGGGTGAGGGCCTCCACAATGCCCCCCCGCAGCTCGGCGGCGGCGGCCTTGGTGTAGGTGATCACCAGAAAGCGGTCGATGTCCACCCCCTCCCGGATCACCCGGTCCAGCAGCCGCTCCACCAGCACCCGGGTCTTGCCCGAGCCGGCGGCGGCGCTGACCAGCAGGCCGCCCCCCCGGTTGTCCACTACGGCCTGCTGCTCCGCCGTGAGCGAAAAGGCCACTTTACTCTCCCCCCTCTCCCATCTGCTCCACCGCGCTCCAGAAGGCCTCCCCCTTCACCTTGGGGAGATAGCGCCGCCGGTCGCCGCCCCGCCCCTCCTCGAAGTGGCAGGCGGCGGCGTACTCGCACCACTGGCAGGCGTTGTGATCGGGGCCCCGCCAGAAGGGGTCGGCAGCAATATTGCCTGCCGCCAGCTCCCCGCCGATCTCGTTGAGAATGCGCTCCACATGCTTTTGCAGCCTGCCCAGGCGCTCGGCGGTAACCAAGGCCTCCCCGGTGACCGCACCGCTGCGGTTCACCCGCAGGGGCAGAAAGCGTATCCCGCCCTCCGAAGGGTGCTCCATGGCGGAGAGTACCTCCGCCTCGTCCAGAAGCAGCCCCCGGCGGCGCAGCTGGGCGTCCACCTTTTTGCGCCGCTCCTCCTCGGTCATGGCCCGGCTGCCCGCCACCACCGCGTCCCGGGCTGGCAGGTAGAGTACCCCGGCGGGGACGATCTCCCTGCCGTAGAGGGCCTTGCCCTCCCGCTCCAGCGTGAAGAGATAGAGGAGCATCTGCAGGCCCAGGCCGTTCCAGACGTCTGTCAGGTCAAAGGACTTGCGCCCCGTCTTGTAGTCCACCACCCGCAGGTAGAGCCGCCCGTCGTGCTCCCAGCCGTCCACACGGTCCACAAAGCCGGTAATACTCACCGTCACCCCGTCCACTGTCAGCTCCACCGGGGGCAGATCCCCCCGTGACCCGAAGCCCAGCTCGAAGGAGACGGGGGCGAAGTCGGAGCAGGCCAGCTCCTGCACCACGTTGTCCACCACCAGGTGGACCGACTTGAGCAGGCGGCGGAAGAGGTAGCGGAAGCGGGGAGTCTCCTGCTCCAGTCCGCCCAGCTCCTCCTGCACATACCGCTCCACCGCCCCGTCGGTGAGGGCGCGCAGGCGCTCCGGCTCCAGCCGGGCCGCGCCCCCCTCCTCCCCCGCCTGGCGGAGCACATGCTCCAGCACAAAGTGGATGAAGGTGCCGTACTCCGGGGCCTGGAAGCCAGCCGGGCGGCGGGGCTGGGCCCGCAGGCCGTACTGCATGAAGTAGGAGAAGTGACAGGACTTGTACTTGTCCATCCGGGAGGCGGACATGGGCACCCGCCGCCCGTACAGAGCGTCCACCGCCGGGCGGGTGAGGCTGCCCCGCTCCAGCCGGGCGGCCTGCTCCACCCGCTCCACCCGTCCGGCGTACTCCGGCAACTCCGACAGCACCCGGGCCGCCGCCGGGCAGTGCCCGGCCTGCTCCAGGGCGGGGCGGGGGGCAGAGAGGCGGAAGCGGCCGTCCAGCCCTCCCTCCTCCAGGCGGAGCGCCCGGGGGAAGAGCGCGCCCAGCTTGTGCACCGCAAAGCAGGCCCGCCGCTCCTCCCCCTCCGCGCCCTGCCTGGCCCAGCTCACATACAGCCGCTGCCGGGGCAGGGCCAGGGTCTCGTAGAGCACCGTCATCTCCCGGTAGAGCTTGTCACTCAGCCGGGGGGCCAGCTCCAGGCCGTAGGAGGCCAGCAGGGTGCGGTCGTCGTCGTTGAGCAGGCCCGGCGCGGGGGCCGCCTGGGGGATGCTCCCCTCGTCCGCCCCCAACAGGAATAATACTTTACAGCTCTTGTGGGCCATGCGGGGCATCTCTCCCCCGTCCACCCGGTCCAGGGAGACGGGATGGCGCCCACATCGTACTGGGAGAGCACCAGGCTGAACAGGGCGGCAAACTCCTCCAGCTCCATGGGGGTCTCCCCCAGGATGGAGGCACACTGCTCCAGGGCTCCGCACAGGATGTCCCACAGCTGGCAGTACTCCTCCGCCAGATCCCGCCTGCCCCGCCGCTCCAGCTCCCCGGAGCGGCGGGTGAGGCAGCCGGGCAGGTCGATGTCCTCCAAAAAGGCATACAGGGCCAGGGCCTGACCCCGCCCGGTCTTCTCTCCCCCCTTACGCAGCCGCTCCAGGGGGGCGGCCACCTGGGCGCGCAGGGCGTTCAGGCGGCGCAGCAGGGCCTCGTCCTCCTCCCGCAGGGGCAGGCCGTACCCCTGGGGGTGCATATTCCACCCCCGCCGTCCCGTCCAGGCGCTCCCCTCCAGGTTCCACTTGAGTACGTAGTTCTCCAGCAGATCCACGTCCTCCGGCGACAGGGGAGTCAGACCGGTCTTGAGGTAGCGGAACATATCGTCATACCGGTAGCCGCCCCCCGCCGCCGCCAGGGCGGCGGTGATGAGAGTGAGCACCGGCTTTTCCAGGATGTCGCTCATCCGGCCGAGAAAGAGGGGCACCCCGTAGCGGTCAAATACGCTCTGGAGGATGGCCCCATAGCTCTCCATGCTCCGGGCGCACACCCCGATCTCCCTCAAGCGCACCCCCTCCTCCCGCGCCAGGCGCAGGATCTCCGCGGCTACCCACTCCGCCTCGGAGTAGGGGCTGTCCGCCGTGTAAAGGGTAATTGCCTGTGTATTCTGTTCCCACGGAACCGGCACGGGGTCAAAGAAGCGGGCCTCCAGGTGGGCCAGGGCCTCCTCCCGCTCCCCGGGCTTTGGGGGGAGAACCTCACAGCTCCAGCCCACCCCCGCCTCCCGGGCCAGGCGGATGAGCTGGGCGGCGGTGCGCCGGGCAGGGGAAAAGATCCCCGTGCCCCCCTCACTCTCCTCCAGCTTGTCACAGGTGAGGGCTACCGTGACGCTCCCGGCCTGTTCCAGCAGGGCGGCAATCACCTGCCGCTCCTGGGGGGTAAAGTCTGTAAAGCTATCTAGGTATACAGATTTCCCCTCCGCCCAACGGCTCTGGTGCAGGGCCTGGGCCAGGCGGGTGAGCTTGTCCCTGGGGTCGGCCCCCTGGCGGGCGGTCATGGCCTCGTAGGCCCCGAAGATGAGGCCCAGGTCGGTCAGCTTCTCCCCCTCCGCCCCGCCGGTCTCCTCCCCTGCCCGGCACAGCTGCTCCGGGGTTACACAGCAGCTCTTCAGCTCGTCCGCTGTGGCAATAAGGCCGGTGAGAAAGGCGGGCTTGCGGGAGGGGCGCTGGTAGACCTTCAGCTGGCCGGATACCGCCCGCAGGGCGCTGTACATGAGCAGCAGCCGCCCTCCCGGGTCCAATGCGGGGGCGGCCAGCCCGCCGTGGGCGGAGAACACCCGGTTGGCCAGGCGGGTAAAGGAGAGCACCTCGGCATACAGGCTCACCGGGCCGCCTCCCGCCCGACACAGCTCCCGCTCCATGTGGTGGGAGTGCTGCTCGGGCACCAGGAGGATCTGCTCCCCGCCCCCCTCCCGCGCCGCCACGGCGCGGAGCAGGGCGGCTGTCTTCCCGGTGCCCGACCGGCCCAGCAGCAGCTTGAGCATCTTCCCCGCCTCCTTTCCCTCCATACATTGTCTAACATTATATCACATACCCCGCGCCTTTGGAAACAGCCCGCTTCCGGCGCGGATTGTATTCGCATTGCTTGACAGGGCGGTAAAAATGTGGTAGGACTAGGCTGAAAGACAGAAAATGGTGTACACATAAGGGGGTGTTGGCTTGTCCGGCCAGGCAGTGCGCGATATCAGCGTGGGCAATCCCTCCCAGGTGCTTCTCCGCTTCTCCCTGCCGCTGGTACTCAGCGGCGTGTTCCAGCAGCTCTACAACATCGCCGACAGCGTGGTGGTGGGCAAGTTCGTGGGAGACAACGCCCTGGCGGCGGTAGGGGCCTCCTACCCCATTGTGATGCTCTTTGTGGCTCTGGCCATGGGCTCCACCACCGGCAGCTCGGTGATCATCTCCATGTACTTCGGGGCCAAGCGGTGGGAGGAGATGAAGACCTCCGTCTCCACCGTCTATCTGGCCGCCGCCATCCTATCGGCGGTGTGCATGGCGGCGGGGATGCTCCTGTGCGCCCCCCTGATGCGCCTGATGAACGTGCCGGCGGAGATCTTCGACCAGAGCCTGCTCTACCTGCGCATCTATTTCCTGGGCCTGTTCTTCCTCTTCTTCTACAACAGCGCCACCAGCATCTTCAACGGCCTGGGCAACTCCAGAACGCCCCTGTACTTCCTCATCTTCTCCTCCCTATTCAACGTGGCCCTGGACATCCTGCTGGTGGCCGCCTTTGACCTGGGGGTGGCCGGTGTGGCGTGGGCCACCTTCATTGCCCAGGGCATCTCGGCGGCCCTGGCCATGTGCTATCTCTTCGCCAAGCTCAAGGGCATTCCCGCCGGGCCCCACCCCCGCTTCAGCCTTCCCATCCTGAAGAAGATCAGCGTGCTGGCCATCCCCAACATGCTCAACATGTCCACCGTATCCATCGGCCAGCTGCTCATCCAGGTGCTGGTGAACAGCTACGGCCCGGTGGTCATCGCCGCCTACTCCTCGGCCATCAAAATCGACTCCCTGTTCAAAATTGTCATCAGCAGCCTGAGCAACGCCATGACCACCTTCACCGCCCAGAACATCGGGGCCAAAAAGCTGGAGCGCATTGACGTGGGCCGCAAGGCCCTGTGCAAGGTGAGTATTCTCTACGCCGCCGCCAGCTACGCATTCCTCTTCTTCCTGGCCCCCCAGGTCATGTCCCTCTTCGTCCAGGACGCCTCCAGCCAGGTGGTGACCATCGGCACGGAGTATCTGCGGGAGGTGGCCGCCTTCTACCTGGTGTTCGCCTTCTACATGATCCACACCGGGGTGCTCAAGGGGGCGGGACATGTGCGGGCCTTCCTGTCCATCATCCTCATCGATCTGGGCCTGCGGGTGTCCTTCTCCTACCTGCTGGGCTCTTTGCAGATCGGCTACTCCGCCATCTGGTGGTCCATCCCCATCGGCTGGGGCGTGGCCATGTGCATCGCCATCCCCCTCTACCGCAAGGGCGGCTGGCGGAAGGTCAATCTCATCCAGCGCTGAAGATACAAGAAAGGCCGCCGCGGGGCATTCTCCCCACGGCGGCCTTTTTCTACTTCTTTTTTCCCTTGCTCCGGGCGTTCTTCTTGGGCTTGGCCACTGCCCAGCCCGCCTTGCGGGGGGCGGGCTTACGGGGCTGTCCGCTCTCCCTGACCGGCTTGGCCGGGGATCGCCGGCCGCCCGGCTTCCCTGCTCCCCTGGCACTCCCCTGCTCCTTCCGGGGGCCGGATGGCCGCAGCAGGCACTCCTTGCTGTAGCCGATGAGATCCTCTCGCTGGGCGGCGCGGAGGGCCTGGCGCACCAGCTCTCGCTTCTCCGGCCGCTTCCACTGCATCAGGGCCCGCTGCATGGCCTTCTCATGGGGGTCCCGGGGGACATACACCGGCTGCATGGTGCGGGGGTCGATGCCGGTGTCGTACATGCAGGTGGACAGGGTGCCCGGGGTGGGATAGAAGTCCTGCACCTGCTCCGGCTGGCGGCCGGTGCGGTTGATCCACTCGGCCAGGCGCACCGCGTCGGCCATGGTGCACCCCGGGTGGGAGGACATGAGATAGGGCACCAGGTACTGCTCCTTGCCGTAGCGCCGGTTGAGGCGCTCATACT
>CALWWS010000145.1 GCA_944385305.1 uncultured Oscillospiraceae bacterium
GCCGGTTACCGGGATAACCGCCCTGGAGCGCAGCGCCGAGGGCGTTTTGATCGAGGGAGCGGAGACCCACGTCAATGACGGGAAATTCCGCATCAAGTCTGTGGAGCGCACCCAGGACGGCTTTTTGGTAGAGCTGGAGGGGCTGGAGGCCCTGGTGGGCCAGCAGGCGGACAGCGACGGCACCGGCCGGCCGGAGCAGGCGGGCAAGTGGATGGGCATCCGCCTGAGTTTTGCAGGACTGGTGCGCATCAACCAATACCAGTACAGCCAGGACGGCCAGCAGTGGATTGCCCTGGGCTTTAACGAGGCCATCCCCCAGACCGACCGCATGAACAGCGTGATGGTCTTTGTCAATGGCGCCCAGAGTGCCGACGCTGATGCCAAAGAGGTGGAGAAGACCAGCACCGTGACCTTCCGCCTCAGCCAGGGGGGTGAGAGTTTTCATGTGAGCTTCCACTATACTCCCAAGGGGTAGTTCCCGTTCATACTTCTCAGGCGCAGAGGCCCTCAGAGCACATAGCGGCCTGTCCAAACCCCGCTGCCCGGTAAGCGAGCAGAGACCTTGGACAGGCCGCCTTTTTCTCTGGGGGAAAGTTGGGTGAAATTGCAAAGGAAACCTTGCATTTTTCTTTCTCATGTGATAAATATAAGATGAAAAAAATATGAATAGTGGGTTGGAAAAATATATTGCTCGGATAAGGAGAGTTACCGCATGATTGTAATTTCCACAGACAGCGGATCAGATTTGACCAAGGCCTACGCGCAAGCCAATGGGGTCTATCTGGCGCCCATGTATGTGATCATGGATGGCGTGGAGTATAAAGACGGGCATTTTCCTGTGGAGAAGATTTTTGAGTACTATGATCGCACCAAAAAAATTCCCTCCACCTCCGGGGTGGGGGTTTCCGACTATACCCAGATGTTTGAGCAGATCCAGGCCGAGCACCCCGGCTGTACCGTGCTGCATATCTCCTACTCCGCCGTCACCACGGTGTCTTACCAGAACGCCATGATTGCCAGGGAGCATTTTGAAAATATCTATGTGATGGACGCCAAAAACGTATCGGTTGGTCTGGGCCTTCTGGTGCGCCGGGCGGTGGAGCTGAAGGAGCAGTACGAGGACGGACAGGTGGAGCAGCTGATTGCCCGGCTGGAGGATGTTGCCCGCCGGCTGCGTTTTTCCTTTATTCCTGACACCCTGGATTACCTGCTTGCGGGGGGCCGGATCAGCAATGTGGCCTACATTGGGGCCAATCTGCTCCGCCTTAAGCCCCTGATTAAGCTGGATAACGGCTATCTGGTGGCGGCAAAGAAATACCGGGGCAGAATGCGCCAGATTCTCTCCCGCTGCTGGGCGGATTTTATGGCGGAGGGGCCCTATGAGCTGGATATTGCCTGTTTGTGCGGAGTGCCGGGGGTGGACCCCGGCCTGATGGCGGAGTTTGAGGGGCTGGCCAGGGCGGCGGGCTTCCGGCAGGTGATTGTGGAGGCATGCGGAGGCGTCATCTCCTGCCACGGCGGCCCCGCTGCCATTGGCATGGCGGCTATCCGGGCCAGGGACTAAGTTGAATACGAAAAAATCGGCGGCCCAACCGGGCCGCCGATTTTTTGCTTCAAAGTTATACTACCTTGACCACCCAGCCGAAGGGGTCGGGCAGGTTGCCCCACTGGATGCCGGTGAGGGTGTCGTAGAGATTCTTGGACAGAGGGCCGATCTGGCCGCCGCAGACAGTGATATGCCTGTCCTCCCAGCCCATCTCGCCGATGGGAGAGATGACGGCGGCGGTGCCGGTGCCCCAGGCCTCCTCCAGCTTGCCGCTGTCCGCCGCGTCGAACAGCTCCTGGGCGGAGATGAGCCGCTCCTCCACCGGCAGGTTCCAGCTGTGAAGCAGCTCCAGGCAGGACTTGCGGGTGATACCGGGGAGTACCGAGCCGGTGAGGGCGGGGGTGACGATCTTGCCGTCAATCTTGAACATCACGTTCATGGAGCCCACTTCCTCAATGTACTTGCGGTGTACCCCGTCCAGCCAGAGCACCTGGGCGTAGCCGTTTTCCTCGGCCCGCTCCCCGGCGCGAATGGAGGCGGCGTAGTTGCCGCCGCACTTGGTGTACCCTGTGCCGCCCTTGACGGCGCGCACGTCTTCGCTCTCCACATAAATGCGCACCGGGTTGATCCCGGCGGCGTAGTAGGCCCCTACCGGGCAGGCGATGATGCAGAAGATATAGTTGTGGGCGGCGTGCACCCCCAGGCTGGGGGTGGTGGCAATGATAAAGGGACGGATATACAGGGAGGTGCCCGGCTTGGAGGGGACCCAGTCGGCCTCCACCTGCACCAGCTGCTCAATGGCGGCCAGAGCGTCCTCCTCAGGCAGCTGGGGGATGCACATGCGCTGGCAGGAGGAGTTGATGCGCTTGACATTCTCCATGGGGCGGAAGAGCTGTACCCCGCCGTCGGGCGCGCGGTAGGCCTTCATCCCCTCAAAGACCTCCTGGGCGTAGTGAAACACCATGGCGGAGGGCTCCAGAGGAATGGGGCCGTAGGGGACGATGCGCCCGTCGTGCCAGCCCTGTCCGGCGGTGTAGTCCATGAGGAACATGTGATCGGTGAACACCTTGCCGAACACCAGGGTATCCGGGTCGGGCTTGGGCTTGAGCGCGGCAGCGCGGTGGACGGGATACTGCTTCATGAGGAAGGCCTCCTTACAAAAACTGCTTTTCTGCCTGCTAGTATGGCAGTCAAAGGACAAAAAGAATGTAAAATATGTTACAAACCCTATAAAAGATATTATACCAGGGGCCCGGCGGAAGTGCAAGCGGACTTGTTTTTGACAGCCTGTTCTGATATAATAAAATCTCTTGTAATGTGTGGAATTGACCGCCCGGGAGGTTTCTCATGCGGAAAAACAAAGTGACCCATCTGCTGGAGCCCAGCCTCCGGCTGTATTTTCTCTTTCTTTTGATTTTTGCCGCGGTTTCTCTGCTGTTTAGCTGGAAGATCGCCCTGGCGGAGTTTGCGGTAGTGGTGGCTCTGTACGCTTACTTCCGCAAGAGCAATACCCAGCGTCAGCGGGAGATTGTCAAGTACATTGAGAGCGTCACCTGCAACATGGATACCGCCACCAAGGATACCATGGTCAACGCTCCCCTGCCTATGGTGATCTTCCGGCCGGATAACGACGAGGTGATCTGGAGCAACGACCGCTTTCTCCAGATTACCGGCGAGCGGGAGCACATGTTTGACACCAAGATCACCGCCGCCGTGCCCGACTTCTCCTCCCGCTGGCTGATGGAGGGTAAGACTCAGTGCCCCACCGAGGTGCTGCTGGGAGCGCGCCGCTTCATAGTATTCGGCCATCTGGTGCGCACCGAGGACTCGGGCGCCCGGGGCTACCTGGCCACCACCTACTGGGTGGACGTCACCGATCTGGCTCAGGTGCGGGACGAGTACTATGCCGGACGGCCTGTGGTGGCCATTCTCACTCTGGACAACTATGAGGAGCTGATGAAGGGTGTGACGGACAACGAGAAGTCCGCCATGCTCAGTGCTGTGGATCAGCGCCTCAACCAGTGGATTACCCCCGCCCAGGGGCTGTTTTGCAAGTTTGACCGGGATCGCTACCTTTTTGTCTTTGAGGAGCGGTTTCTCCCCCAGTTCCAGGAGGGGAAATTCTCCGTGCTGGACGCGGTGCATCAGGTGGTGAACACCAAGGGCATTCCCGCCTCCCTGTCCATTGGCATCGGCAAGGAGGCGGACAGCCTCCAGGAGCTGTTCCAGTACGCCTCCCTCTCGGTGGAGATGGCTCTGTCCCGGGGCGGGGATCAGGCGGTAATCAAAAACAAGTTCAACTTCGAGTTCTTCGGCGGGCGCACCAAGGAGCTGGAAAAGCGTACCAAGGTGAAAAGCCGGGTGATGGCCAACGCCCTGGGCGAGCTGGTGGCCGACGCATCCCGGGTGTTTGTCATGGGGCATAAGTACCCCGATCTGGACTGTATCGGCGCCGCCAGCGGCATCTGCGCGGTGGCCCGGAAGAAGGGCACCCCCGTGCACATTGTAAAGGAGGCGGGGGTGAACCCGGCCAGCGATATGGTTGAGCGGCTGGGGGCGCTGAGCGAGTACCACGGTGTGTTTCTCACCCCCCAGGAGGCCATAGGGATGGCTGACTCCAGCGCCGTGCTGGTGGTGGTGGACACCAACCGGCCCGAGCAGGTGGTAAGCGCCGAGCTGCTCAAGGCGGTGAACAAGGTGGCGGTGATCGACCACCACCGCCGGGCGGCCACCTACATTGCCGACGCCGCCATCAACTTCCATGAGCCCTACGCCTCCTCCGCCAGCGAACTGGTGACCGAACTGCTGCAGTACCTGCTGGAGCCGGCCAACCTGCTGAAGATAGAGGCGGAGGCCCTGCTGGCGGGTATGGTGCTGGACACCAAGCAGTTTACCATGCGCACCGGCAGCCGCACCTTTGAGGCAGCCGCCTTCCTGCGCCGGTGCGGTGCGGACACCGGGGATGTGAAAAAGCTCTTCCAGAACGACCTGGAGGGCACCATCGCCCGGTACGATATCATCCAGAACGCCCGCATGTACCGGGAGGACATTGCGGTGGCCCGAGTGGACCACACCGTGGGGCGGATTACCGCCGCCCAGGCGGCGGATGAGCTGCTGAACATCTCGGGCATTGATACCTCCTTTGTGCTCTTCCCCGACGGGGATCGGGTGATTATCTCCGCCCGGAGCATGGGAGACACCAATGTCCAGGTGATTCTGGAGAAGCTGGGCGGCGGCGGGAACGCCGCCACTGCTGGTGCCCAGGTGCCCGGCAGGAGCGTGGACGAGGTGACCCGCCAGCTGCTGCGGGCCATTGACCAGTATTTTGAGGACGAGTGAACAATCTGATTCGGAGGGATACCAGATGAAAGTGATTTTACAGCAGGACGTGAAGGGCCAGGGCAAGCGGGGCCAGATGATTGAGGCCTCCGACGGCTACGCCCGCAATTTCCTCCTGCCCCGGAAGCTGGCTGTGGAGGCCACGGCGGACAACGTAAACAAGATGAAGATGCAGGACAAGGCCCGCCGTGCCCAGGAGGAGGCGGAGAAGGCCCAGGCTCAGGCCATCGCCGAAAAGCTCAAGGAGTGTACGGTGAAGATCACCGCCAAGGCGGGGGCGGGCGGCCGGCTGTTCGGCGCGGTCACCTCCAAGGAGATCGCCGACGCCCTTCAGGCCCAGTTTGGTCTGAGCGTGAACAAGAGCAAGATTGTCCAGGAGGAGCCCATCAAGAGCTTCGGCGGCTATGAGCTCAAGTGCAAGCTGGGCTATGAGATCACCGGCACCCTGAAGGTGGTTGTGAGCGAAGAGTAACCGGCTTTGAAGCCGGGGTATGGGAGGTGGAAGTATGGCTGTGGATGAGGAGCTGCTCATGCGGCAGATGCCCCACAGCGTGGAGGCCGAGCAGTCCGTGCTGGGCTCCATGCTCATTGACGCCCGCTGCGTGCCCGAGGTGATTGAGGCCCTCAAGCCCGAGGACTTCTACCTGCGCACCAACCGGGAGATCTTCGAGACCATCTACTCCATGTTCAACTTCTCCCAGACCATTGACCCGGTGACTGTGCTGGACCACATGCGCCAGAACGGGGTGTACGATGAGAACACCTCCCGGGGTTATATCCTCCAGCTCATGGAGATTACCCCTACGGCGGCCAACGTAAAGGAGTACGTGGCCATCGTGAAGGACGAGGCCCTGCTGTGGCGCATTGCGGAGACGGCGGGGGAGCTCACCGCCATGATCCATGAGGGGACGGGTTCAGCCCAGCAGATGCTGGAGTCCGCCGAGCAGCGGATCTACGCCATCCGCCAGGGCCGCTCCGCCCAGGGGCTGGAGCACATCTCCAGCGTGATTTTGCAGGTGTATGAGCGCCTCAACGAGCTGGCC
>CALWWS010000146.1 GCA_944385305.1 uncultured Oscillospiraceae bacterium
CCGCACATGCAGGGCCCGTCCGGTGAATAGAGTAGAAACCGGAAGGGGGGCGCCCGCTTGAAAGTCAACCGCTCGTCCATGGTCTACGGCACGCTGGTCCTCACCTGTACCAGCCTGGTGTCCCAGGGCCTGGGCTTTGTCTACCGCATCGCACTATCCCGGCTCATCGGCGCGGCGGTCATAGGGCGCTATCAGCTCCTCATGCCGGTGTTCTCGGTCATCCTCTCCATCACCGCCGTGGGGCTCACGGTGGCGGTGTCCAACCTGTCCTCCGAGTATCACGCCCGGGAGAACCCCAGGGCGGTGGCCCAGGTGCTCCGCCGCTGCCTGATTTTCTTCCTGATCCTCTTTGCCCTGGTGGCGGCGGTGGTCATTCCGCTCTACGACCCCATCTCGGTGGCGCTGCTGGGGGATGCCCGCACCCAGCTGGGCCTGCTGCTCCTGCTGCCCTGCATCCTCCTCACTGGGGTGGAGAACCTCCACAAACACTTCTTTTACGGCACCGGGGCCATCCGGCCCCCCGCCGCAGTGGAGCTGTGCGAGCAGTTCATCCGCACCGGGGCGGTGCTGGGGCTGCTGGTGTGCTTCCTGCCCCAGAACCCGGAGCGGACCGTGGGGCTCATTGTCCTGGGCATGATCCTCTGTGAGATCTTCTCCGCCGCCGCCCTGGCCCTGCTCTACCGGCGGTATATGGGCCGGGCCGACGGGCTGTCCGGCCGCCCCCTGGACGGGCGGCAGCTGAACCGGCGGGTGGCGGCCATCGCCCTGCCCATCGCCCTGACCTCTCTGCTGGGCAACCTGATGGGCTCGGCCAACGCGGTGCTCATCCCCCAGCGTCTGGTTGCCGCCGGGGCCCCGGTGGAGGAGGCCATGAGTGCCTTCGGCGTGCTGTGCGGCATGACGGTGCCCATGCTGTGCCTGCCCACCGCCTTCATCGGGGCCCTGGGGTTGGTGCTGGTGCCACGGCTGGCGGAGAGCACTGCCCTGGGGCGGCAGCGGGAGGTGCAGCGCCGGGTGGGCAAGGCCATGCTGGCCACCTCGGTGATTGTCATGCCCTCCATCGCCCTGCTGGCCGTGCTGGGCCCCACGGTGGGGCCCTGGCTGTTCCGGGAGCCCTCTGTAGGGGATTACATTCTCCCCCTGTCCGCCGGGGTGCTGCTCTCCTGCTACCAGTCGGTGCTCTCCGGCGCCCTCAACGGGATTGGGAAGCAGGCCACCGCCGCCCGCAACGCCATCCTGTGCGGCGGGGTGCAGCTGGGGTGTACCTTCTTCCTCATGGGTATCCCGGGAGTGGGGCTGGGGGGCTATGTGGCCGGCTTTGTGGTGAGCGCCGGGCTGGGGGTGTTTCTCAACTGGGTGCCCATCCGGCGAGCCACCGGCCTGCGGCTCCAGCTCTACCAGTGGTGCACCGCCCCCGCCCTGGCCGCCCTGCTTACCGCCCTGACGGTCAACCTGCTCTTCCAGGTGCTGCTGGGGGCCGGGCTGGACGGACGGGCGGCTGCCGTGGCGTGCATTCTCTTCGGCCTGACCCTCTATCTGGCCGCCCTGTCCGCCCAGGGGGTGCGCCTGCGCCCCCTGTTCTCCCTGGGGACATCCGCAAAAAAAGGGAGCGGCATCTCTTCCTAGATGCCGCCCCTTTCCGCCGCTACCCGTTCAGCTGGAAAAAACGCTCAATTCGATTGCCTGCATCAAAGGTATTGTTGTACTGCATGATCCGGTACTGCTCCGCCGCCTGGGCCGCCTGGCCGGCGAGCTTGGCGTTCTCCCCGTACCAGTTCCCCTCCCCGTCCCGGTAGCCCACCGTGTTTACCACCGGCAGCTGCGCCCAGATGTCCTGGAGGAACTGCTGATAGCCCGTCATGGGAAGGTTGGCCGTCTCCGCCAGCAGTCCGGAGAGGTAGTTGAGGGAAAGCTCCACCCCCTGCTCCTCGGGGATGTCGTAGTTGGCCCAGATAAGGAAGGGCACCATCTGCTTCTTTTGGGCCAGCTGCGGGTCGGGGCTGCTGCCCAGCACGGTAGTATAGAAATTGGTAGCCACCTGGGGCTGATGGTCGCCGAACATCAGGATCATGGTGGGCTCCTCTACCTGCTGGAAGTAGGTGATGAGGTACTCCAGGGCCTTGTCGCTCTGGTAAATCAGGGAGAGGTACTGATCCACCGTGGAGAACTTGCCTTCCAGCGCCCCGGTGAGCCACACTTCCCGGTCCAGGCCCTGCCAGGACATATTGTAGGCGCTGTGGTTCTGCATGGTAACATTGAAGACAAACAGCTTCTCTCCCGGCTGCTTCTCCTCGTAGAGGCGCACCAGGTTTTCATAGTTGCACTGGTCTGTGATATAGCCCGTGCGGGAGTCTCCCCGCATATAGGTTTTATTCTGGAAATCCTGCTGGAAGTACACCTCGTCAAAGCCAAAGCTGTTATATACCGCCACCCGGTTCCAGCCCGAGGAATAGTAGGGGTGGGCAGCCACACAGCGGTAGCCCAGCGTCTTCATCTGCCCCACCAGGCTGGGGTCCCCATCCCGGACATACATCTGGTAGGGCACCGTGCCCGCGGGCTGAAAGGCGGTGGTGTTGCCGGTGAGAAACTCGTACTCCGAGTTGGCGGTGGTGCCGCCGAACACCGAGGAATAGGCATAGCCCTTCACCGTATTCTCCGTCAGGGAGCGGAAAAAGGGCATGGCGTCCTGGTTGGTCTCCACTCCGGGGAGCACCGACAGATCGGAGAAGGACTCGTTCATAATCACAATGAGGTTGACCGGCTGCTCTCCCGCCGCCGCCCCGTCGGAGTATTCCCCGGCGATGGCCGCCGCGGCCTGCTCACTGTACCCCTCCGGCTCCTCCACATGCATGTACTTCAGGCACACGGTGAAGTTGAGAAACAGCCCGTTGCCCCGGGTAGTCCACATGGAGGGCTCAATGTTGGCCCAGGTGAGAAAGCCCGTGCCGAAGAACACCCACAAAAACACCCCGGCGGCGGCCGCCGTGGGGAGAAACCGCTTCCAGGAAAATTTGTGCCGCGCCTCCCGGGGCAGGGTGTACACCAGCAGAATACAGGCCAGCACGATAATCAGGGTGACAACCTGGCTGGCATCCGGGGTGTAGTCGTAATTCCCCGCTACATTGGCCGCCGTGCGCAGGGTGAGAAAGTCGCTGGGAAAGAGAGTGCGCCCCCGGAAGAAGATCAGGTAGTGGTTGGCGCAGCCCAGGCCCCAGGCGATGCCCAGCCCCCATTTGATGGCCGAGGTGCGCCGCCGGAAGAGAAAATAAAAAAGCAGCTCCAACAGGTAGTACCAGACCAGATTCAGGCCAATCTGGAGGGGGGAGAAGTCCGTCCAGGGGTTATTGTAGTTGAGGGTCTCCACCAGGGTCAGGGAGAGCAGGGGGGCGAGTACCATCAAAATCCGGGTGACCCAGGCCGCCTGTCTCTCCGACAGGGGGAGCCTGGGGTAGTGCAGCCTGCGCCTGCCCGCTGCGTGCGCAGGGGAAGAAATACTGTTGTGCATAGCCGAAAACCTCGCTGTTTACTGGTTTTCCTTTTGATTCTGCTGCATTATAGCACAGCAAGCCCGAAAACGCCAAGGCGTTTTCGGGCTTCTTCATAGAATCTTCACAGCTTTTTAAGCTTCTTTCAGGTTGAGGGGCGGGCCCTTCAGCTCCACCACCCGGTCGCACTGATCCAGCAGTTCCCGCTCGTGGGCGCACAGGATCACCGGCACATCCAGAGCCCGAATCCGCTCCAGCATACGGGCCGCCCGGGGAAGATCCACTCCGGCAAAGGGCTCGTCCAGCAAAAACAGCTCCCCGCCGCAGGCCAGGCACCGGGCCAGGGACAGCCGCCGCCCCATGCCGCCCGAGAGAGCGACGGGATACCGCCCCTCCTCCCCCGTCAGCTCCGCCAGCTCCAGCCATACCGCCGCCTCGCCCCGTCGGCCCCGGGGAAGCACGTCGGCAATGTACTGCTCCACCGTGCGCCAGGGCAGAAGCCGGTTCTCCTGAAAGAGCATACACGCCCGCCCCGGAGTGTGCACCCGCCCGGCCTGGGGGGACTCCAGCCCGGCCAGCACCCGCAGCAGGGTGGTCTTGCCGCAGCCCGAGGGGCCGGACAGGGCGGTGATCCCCGTCCCGGGGAGCTCCAGGGAAAAGCGGTCCAAAACCCGTTTTTCTCCATAACTCAACGTAATATTTTCGCAGAATATCACGTTTTCTCCCCCCTTCCCAGCCGCCGGAGGAGGAAGCCCAGGGCGTACTCCACCAAAAAGCTGAGCACAATGACCACCAGGGTCCAGGCAAAGAGGGCGTCGGTCTCCAGGGTAATCTTGGCCCCGTAGAGCCGGGCGCCGATGGCCAACCGGGGCTGGCAGAGCACCTCCGCCGCCACCCCCGCCTTCCAGGCCAGGCCCAGAGCGGTGCTGCACCCGCTGGCAAAGTAGGGCAGCACCGACGGGAGGTACACCAGCCCCAGCAGCTTCCACCGGGAGAAGCGGTACATCCCCGCCGCCTCCAGCAGCTTGGGGTCGGTCTGGTCAATCCCCTTCCTCACATTGCCCCACAGCACAGGCAGCACCATCAGCCCGGCGATGATGGCGGGCACCCGCCCGGTGGGGGCCCACAGCAGCACCAGTACAATGAAGGAGGCCACCGGCGTGGCCCGCACCACCTTCACCGCCGGAGACAAAATCCAGTCCGCCGCCGGCCAGGCTGCGGCCAGGGCGGCCCCCAGGGTGCCCGCCGCCGCCCCCACGGCAAAGCCGGCGAAGATCCGCCCCAGGCTGGCCAGGGCGGTGAGCCAGAAGCCGCCGGTGCCCGCCAAAGCGGCCAGGCGTACCGCCACGGCGGCGGGGCCGGGGAGGAGCAGGGGCGAGTCCACCACAAGGGCCGCAAGCTGCCAAGCCCCCAGCCAGACGGCCAGGGGCAGGGCAATTTTCAGCGGCTTTTTCCCCCGGAATTCAGGGGATGTAGTAGAAGGCGTCATCGGGGATGGACCCTCCGATCGAAGTGGGGTCGGCGTCGTAGAGCACCCAGTAGTAGTCCGAGATACCCTTGAGATCCAGCCCATCCACATACACCAGGTTGGCCTGGGGGATGGCAGCCTGGGCGATGGCGGCGCTGGGGGTAATGCCGTACTGGGCGATGAGCTCTGCCCCCTGCTGGGGATTCTCCGTCACATAGGCGATGGAGGCGCTGTATTCAGCCAGGATCTCGTCCACCAGACCGGGATTCTCCTCCAGCCACTGGGTACGGGCCACCAGGCAGCCCATGGTAAAGGTGCCCGCCGCACCCGCTTCCTTCCAGGCGTCATTCAGATCCAAAGCGTCCCGCACATTCTCATTTTGCATCATCACGCTGGTGGCGGCGGGAACGGGCAGCATGGCCAAATCAACCTCTCCCGCGGCCATCAGGGCGGTGAGCTCGTCGCTGGCCTTCCACTCCACCGTCACATCCACCCCGGGGGTGAGGCCGTTCTGCCTCAGCAGATAATTGAGCACATACTCGGGGTTGGCACCCTGCCCGGTGGCGTAGAGGGTCTTTCCCTTCAGGTCGGCCAGGGAGTGGACGCTCTGGCCGTTCTCCAGGATGTGGAGCACACCCAGGGTGTTCAGCGCCAGCAGCTTCACGCCCCCCTCGGTCTTGTGGTAGAGCACGGAGGCCAGGTTGGTTGGCACGGCGGCCACGTCCAGCTCGCCTTTGATAAGGGCGGGGGCGATCTCATTGGCCGGGTCGGAGGCCAGGGTGACCTCATACTCCACGGCGGTGGTTCCGGCATCGTTGTCCGCCAGCAGCTTGGCCGCCCCCATGCCGGTAGGGCCCTTGAGCAGACCCAGGCGCACCTGGGTCCGGGTATCCGTCTCGGGGGTCTGCTCCGGGGTGGGTGTGGGGGTGCTTACCGGCTGGGAGGGGCTGGGCACCGGGGTATCCTCCGCGCCCTGCCTGGGGGTACACCCCGCCAGGGCCAAAATCAGCGCCGCCCCCAGGGCCAGCGCAATCCAGCGATTGGTTTTCATGGTCTGATCCTCTCCTTCCGCGGGGATAATATGGTCTAGTCTACCATGCGCCGTGCAAAAGTCAACGGGCATTTTCTCCGGTTTTCCGCCGAAAGGGGGGACGCCGCCCCGCCCTCCGGCATAGAATGGGGCTGAAACAGAGTAAAAGGAGGTTTCCCCGTATGGCCAGTTGTTCTTCCCACTCCGGCCGCGGCCAGGATCGCGTCCGGGGAGACGCCGTCCTCGCCCAGGGGTACAGGGCGGCCCAGCGTCTCATAGCCGGTGCGCTTCCCACAGATCGTCCCACAGGTCAGGAGCCCATGCGCCGCTACACTCACCCCATCCCCTGCCCCGCTGTGCGCACCTTTCCCGCGGACGCCCAGGCCTGTCTGGAGCAGATCGCCCAGCTGCTCACCACGCAAAACCAGCTTCTGGTAGATATTCTGGGAGCGGTCAACTCCCTCACCGCCGCCTCTCTCAGCGCCCAGCGCCGGCCCTAGGGCGCCCGGCCGACGGCAGTCCCCTCCTGATTTCTTAAAATAATATAAAATCCCCAAACTTTTTCTTGCCCCGGGCCGTCAGATTCTGTATACTAGGGACTGCATTTTGTTGACATAACACAGAAACGCAGGAGAAAGGGGCGCCGTCACGTGGCCCGAAGGAACAACCGCGCAATTCCCAGCTCTCCCGCCCGGCGGGCGGGTGTGATCCTATACCGCATCCTGGTGGTGCTCTCCGCCGTCATTGTAGTGCTCTTTATTGCCTACCGCCTGGCGGCCCGCAGGCCGGACATGGCCTCCGAACCGGCGCCCCCCGTGTCTGCCGACTCCACCGTCTCTGGCGGAGTGGAGAGCCCCGAGCAGCCCGCCCGCTCCAGGCGGGAGGCCACCTGGACCTTCCTGCTGGCTGCCAGCGACCAGGTGGGCGGCGGGGCGGACACCATCATGGTGTGCACCTACGACACGGTCAACCAGAAGGCGGGGCTGGTCTCCATCCCCCGGGACACCCTGGTGGAGCAGGGAAAGATTAACTCCCTCTACAACGGTGGAGTGGAGACGCTGAAGGCTGCTGTATCCAACATGCTGGGCATCCCCATCGACTACTATATCACGGTGAACATCCGTGGCTTTGTGGAGGTCATTGATGCGGTAGACGGCATCGACTTCAACGTACCGGTGCACATGTCCTACGACGCCCCCGACCAGGATCTGCACATCCACTTCGAGCCGGGACTCCAGCACCTGAGCGGCAGCGACGCTTTGAAGGTGGCCCGCTGCCGGAAGAACTCCGACGGCCCGGGCAGTTACCCCGACAACATCTATGACGCCTATCCCGACGCGGATATCGGCCGCACCCGCACCCAGCAGCAGCTGGTGGCCGCGGTGGTCAAGAAGGTGCTCTCCCGGCCGGACAAGATCCCCCAGGTGGTGGGCACCATGATGGAGCATGTGGACACCGATCTGTCCCTGTCCAACATCCTCTGGCTCGCCGAGCCCGCCCTGGGGCTGGACTTCTCCGCCGATCTCTCCACCGCCACGCTGGAGGGGGACGGCAACGTGAGCTACCGCCACAACGGCTATAACTGGGGCAGCTACTGCTATGAGCTCTACCCCGAGCAGGCCCTGGAGACGGTAAATGCCCTGCTCAACCCCTACGACCAGCCCCTCACTCTGGAGGACATGAATATCTTTCAGGTAGACTGAAAAACCGCCCCGGCTGTGCCGGGGCGGTTTTTTATGCCAGAAGGTCGGGGCCCTCCAGGTTCATCTGCCGCTTGCGACCGGCGGAGCAGGCCAGCTTCTCCGCCAGAGCCCGCCGGTCTCCGCCGGCCAGCATCTCCCGGTAGGACTGCAAATTCTCCACCAGCCGGTCCAGCACCTGGAGCAGGGCTGGAGAATTCATGGCAAACAGCTGGGTCCACAGCCCCACGTCCAGGGCGGCCACCCGGGTGCACCCCCGGAAGGAGCTGCCCTCAAATCCCCGGCAGGCAAAGAGCATGGGGTCGTCGCACACCGCCACCGCGATGATGTGCATCATCTGGCTGGTGTAGGCGATAAGCGCGTCGTGCTCCTGGGGCGTGGTGGTGTACACATCCCGGCAGCCGATATGAGTTGCCAGGCGCTCCAGCAGGGCAATGTGCTCCGCCGTGC